>NZ_DLJI01000066.1:1218-51061 GCF_002484185.1 Empedobacter sp. UBA7620
GTGGTCGTCACACTCCATTCCACAACCGTTACCGTCCACAGTTCTACGTACGTACAACTGACGTAACAGGGGAAATCAACTTACCAGAAGGAGTTGAGATGGTTTTACCAGGAGATAACTTAACTATTACAGTTGAATTATTACAACCAATCGCATTAAACGAAGGTTTACGTTTCGCAATCCGCGAAGGTGGACGTACAGTAGGTGCTGGTCAGGTAACTGAAATTTTAGACTAATTAGTCAAAATATAATATAGAAGATGTGGTAATCTTCAATGATTACCACTCTTTTTATTCTACGGGCATAGTTCAATGGTAGAATAGCGGTCTCCAAAACCGTTGATCAGGGTTCGAATCCTTGTGCCCGTGCTAAATGAAAACGATATGAAAGTCGTACAATATTTTAAAGATTCCTTTGTAGAATTTAAAGATCATGTAACATGGCCATCATTCTCAGATCTACAAAGAGACACAATTATTGTTGCAATAGCTACAGTTTTGTTAGCTATATTTTTATATGCGGTAGATACATTATTCACACAAGTGCTTAACTTTATCTACGGCGCTTTTTAGTTTGTAAAATATCCCGTTTAGTAATTAGAATCATGAGTGAAAAGAAATGGTATGTAATCAAGACTGTAGCTGGACAAGAGCTAAAAGTTAAGGATTATATTGAAAGAGAAATTCAGTACCAAAATTTGAATGATTATGTAGGACAAATTGTTGTTCCTATGGAAAAAGTGATTCAAATCCGTAACGGTAAAAAATATCAAAAGGAAAAAGTACACTTTCCTGGTTACATCATGATAGAAGCTGAACTTGTAGGGGAAATTCCTCACATGGTAAAGAATACATCGGGTGTAATTAGCTTTTTGAGTGCAACGAAAGGAGGTGATCCTGTACCAATGAGACAATCGGAAGTTAACCGAATGTTAGGTAAAGTTGACGAATTAGCAGAAAACATCGATACAAATTTAGGAATATCTTACATCGTAGGAGAAACGGTAAAAGTAATCGACGGACCATTCAATGGCTTCAACGGAACAGTTGAGAAAATCATTGAAGATAAACGTAAACTTGAAGTGATGGTTTTAATCTTCGGACGTAAAACACCACTAGAGTTAAGTTTTAACCAAGTTGAAAAGATTGCATAATCAAAATCTATCAACAAATTAAAAGTAGAAATTTAGGCTGCTTCCACATAACGCTTAATTTTAAGAATTAAAAAAATGGCAAAAAAAATTGAAAAAGTTGTAAAACTTCAAGTTAAAGGAGGACAAGCAAATCCTTCGCCACCAGTAGGGCCAGCTTTAGGTGCTGCAGGTGTTAACATCATGGAGTTTTGTAAACAATTTAATGGACGTACACAAGAAAAACAAGGTGCAGTGTTACCAGTTGTTATTACTGTGTATCAAGACAAATCATTCGATTTCGTAATTAAAACTCCACCAGCTGCTATTCAGTTAATGGAAGCTGCGAAATTGAAAAAAGCATCAGGTGTACCAAACCGTCAAAAAGTTGGTACTGTTACTTGGGATCAAGTTAGAGCTATTGCTGAAGACAAATTAGCGGACATGAACTGTTTTACTGTTGAATCTGCTATGAAAATGGTTGCTGGAACTGCACGTTCTATGGGTATAACTGTAAAAGGTGGGCAAGCTCCAGAATAATTAAAACATTTTAGGAAATGGCAAAGTTAACAAAAAGACAAAAAGAGGTATTAGCTAAAGTAGAAAAAAACAAACTTTACTCTATTGATGAAGCATCATCATTGGTAAAGGAAGTTAACTACGCTAAGTTTGATGCTTCTGTAGATATAGCAGTTCGTTTAGGTGTAGATCCTAAGAAAGCTAACCAAATGGTTCGTGGTGTAGTTTCATTACCACACGGAACAGGTAAAGATGTAAAAGTATTAGCATTAGTTACTCCAGATAAAGAAGCAGAAGCTAAAGCAGCAGGTGCAGACTATGTAGGATTAGACGAATACTTACAAAAAATTAAAGAAGGTTGGACAGATGTTGACGTTATCGTTACTATGCCAGCAGTTATGGGTAAATTAGGACCATTAGGACGTGTTTTAGGACCTCGTGGATTAATGCCTAACCCAAAATCAGGTACTGTAACTTTAGAAGTTGGTAAAGCCGTTTCTGAAGTAAAAGCAGGTAAAATCGACTTCAAAGTAGACCGTTACGGAATCATCCACGCTGCAGTTGGTAAAGTATCTTTCGATGCTGATAAAATTAAAGAAAATGCGAATGAACTAATTCAAACTTTAATTAAATTAAAACCAACAGCTGCTAAAGGAACATATGTAAAAAGCATTACGCTTTCTACAACTCAATCTGTAGGTGTATCAGTAGATCCAAAAAGTGTAAACGCTTAAAATTAGTAGATTATGGCAATGACAAAACAAGATAAAGCAAATATGATAGATGAATTGCAAGCTGTATTAGCAGAAGCAAAAATCATCTACTTAGCAGATATCGAAGGATTAAACGCTGTTAATACTACTGAATTAAGAAGAGCTTGCTACAAAAGCAATGTATCTTTACGCGTAGTAAAAAACACTTTATTAAAGAAAGCTATGGAGCAAATCGAAGACAAAAACTTCGAAGAGCTTTACGGATCTTTAAAAGGAAATACAGCATTAATGACTGCTGAAGTTGGTAACGCACCAGCTAAAGTAATCGATACTTTCAGAAAGAAATCTGAAAAACCTATTTTAAAAGGAGCTTGGATTGAAGATAATACATTCGTAGGTGATGACAAATTACCACAATTAGTAGCATTGAAATCTCGCGAAGAATTAATCGCAGACATCATCATGTTACTTCAATCTCCAATCAAAACTGTTGTTTCTCAATTAGAGAACAAAGACGCTGCAAAAGCAGAAGAAGGAGCTTCAGAAGAATAAGACACACTCATATCAAATAAAAGTTTAAAAAAACAAAAAGCATTAAAATGGCAGATTTAAAAAAATTAGCTGAAGAGTTAGTAAACTTAACAGTTTTAGAAGTTAATGAATTATCTACAATCTTAAAAGATGAGTACGGAATCGAACCAGCTGCTGCTGCTGTAGTTGTTGCTGCAGGTGGAGCAGGTGAAGCTGCTGAAGAGCAATCAGAATTCGACGTAATCTTAAAAGAAGCAGGTGCATCTAAATTAGCAGTTGTTAAATTAGTTAAAGAATTAACTGGTAAAGGATTAAAAGAAGCTAAAGATTTAGTAGATTCAACTCCAGCAACAGTTAAAGAAGCAGTTTCTAAAGACGAAGCTGAAGCTTTAAAGAAACAGCTAGAAGAAGCTGGTGCAGTAGTAGAATTGAAGTAATTTTTATTACTCAAAAATATAGGTTTGGACCTAACACAGGACGTGTTAGGTCTAAACCTTTTTACGCATAAAGTCATTATATAAACCAAAATTCATTCGAAATTGGCCACTAAAGCAACATTAAGCAACTCGACTGAGAAAAAAGAAAGATTGAACTTCTCTTCTGCAAAAGCAGTCGCTCAGTTCCCAGATTTCCTTGACATTCAGATCAAATCGTTTGAAGATTTTTTCCAGTTGGAAACAAGACCTGACCAACGAAAAAATGAAGGTCTTTACCGAACATTTGCTGAGAATTTTCCAATTACGGATACTCGCAATCAGTTTGTTTTAGAATTCTTAGATTATTTCGTAGATCCACCACGTTACACAATTGATGAGTGTATCGAAAGAGGATTAACGTACAGCGTACCATTGAAAGCTCGTCTTAAATTGTACTGTACGGACGAAGAACACGAAGATTTCGAAACTGTAGTGCAAGACGTATACTTAGGAACAATTCCTTACATGTCTCCTTCAGGATCATTCATTATTAATGGTGCAGAGCGTGTTATTGTATCTCAATTACACCGTTCTCCTGGGGTATTCTTCGGACAATCTTTCCACGCGAATGGTACAAAATTGTACTCATCTCGTATCATTCCTTTCAAAGGATCTTGGATTGAGTTCGCAACAGACATCAACAGCGTAATGTACGCTTACATCGATCGTAAGAAAAAGTTACCATTAACTACTTTATTACGTGCTATCGGATACGAAAGAGATAAAGATATCTTAGAAATTTTCGACTTAGCTGAAGAAGTAAAAGTTAATAAAGCTAATTTAAAGAAAGTTGTAGGTCGTAAACTTGCTGCGCGTGTATTAAATACATGGCACGAGGATTTCGTAGATGAAGATACAGGAGAAGTTGTATCTATCGAGCGTAATGAAATTATTTTAGACCGTGAAACAATCTTAGAGAAAGATCACATCGATCAAATCGTAGATTCTGGTGTTAAGACGATCTTATTACACAAAGAAGATATCAATTCTGCTGATTATGGAATTATCCATAATACTTTACAAAAAGACCCTACTAACACTGAAAAAGAGGCAGTAGAGTACATCTATAGACAATTACGTAACGCTGAGCCACCAGATGAGGAAACAGCAAGAGGAATTATTGACAAATTATTCTTCTCTGATCAACGTTATTCATTAGGTGAAGTAGGTCGTTACAGATTAAATAAAAAATTAGGCTTAAGCATTAGCGAGGACGTACAAGTATTGACTCGTGAAGATATCATTTCGATTATTAAATACTTAATCGAATTAATCAACTCTAAAGCAGAGGTGGATGATATTGACCACTTATCTAACCGTCGTGTAAGAACGGTAGGTGAGCAAATGGCTAGCCAATTCGGAGTAGGTTTAGCTCGTATGGCTAGAACTATCCGCGAAAGAATGAATGTTCGTGACAACGAGGTGTTTACACCAATCGATTTGATTAATGCTAAAACATTATCATCTGTTATCAACTCATTCTTCGGAACGAACCAGTTATCTCAGTTCATGGACCAAACAAATCCATTATCAGAGATTACACACAAACGTCGTTTATCAGCATTAGGACCTGGAGGTTTATCAAGAGAAAGAGCGGGATTCGAGGTACGTGACGTACACCACACTCATTACGGACGTTTATGTCCAATTGAAACTCCTGAGGGACCAAACATTGGTTTGATTTCGTCATTATGTGTATTCGCTAAAGTTAATAACTTAGGGTTTATCGAAACACCGTACAGAAAAGTAGAAGATGGAAAAGTGGACGTCGAATCAGCACCAATCTATTTAACTGCGGAAGAGGAGGAATCAAAAGTAATTGCTCAAGCCAATATCGACATGACAGACGATGGTACTATTGCTACTGAACGTGTAACTGCTCGTGAAGATGGGGATTTCCCTGTTGTAACACCAGCAGAAGTTGATTTAATCGACGTTGCACCTAACCAGATTGCTTCTATCTCAGCATCATTAATTCCTTTCTTGGAGCATGATGACGCCAACCGTGCGTTAATGGGATCGAACATGATGCGTCAGGCAGTTCCATTATTAAAACCTCAAGCACCAATTGTAGGTACTGGATTAGAAAAACAAGTTGCAAAAGATTCAAGAATCTTAGTAAATGCAGAACGTGAAGGTACAGTAACTTATGTTGATGCTGACATTATAACAATTAAATATGATCGTTCAGAAGACGAAGAATTAGTAAGCTTCGATACTGCTGAGAAAACATATAATTTAACAAAATTCAGAAAAACCAATCAAGGAACTACAATTACGTTGAAACCAATTGTAAAAGTTGGTGATCGTGTAGAGAAAGGACAAGTTTTATCTGAAGGTTATGCAACAGAAGGAGGAGAATTAGCAATTGGTCGTAATATGGTTGTTGCCTTCATGCCTTGGCAGGGGTACAACTTCGAGGATGCCATTGTAATCTCTGAGAAAGCTGTTCGCGAAGACTGGTTTACATCTATCCACATCGATGAGTATTCATTAGATGTACGTGATACAAAATTAGGTATGGAAGAATTAACTTCAGACATTCCTAACGTTTCGGAAGAGGCTACAAAAGACTTAGACGAAAACGGTATGATCCGTATCGGAGCAGAAGTAAAACCTGGTGATATCTTGATTGGTAAGATTACTCCAAAAGGAGAATCTGATCCAACTCCAGAAGAAAAATTATTACGTGCGATCTTTGGTGACAAAGCAGGTGATGTAAAAGATGCTTCTCTTAAAGCTTCTCCGTCATTACGCGGTGTTGTTATCGATAAAAAATTATTCTCACGTAGTATTAAGGATAAACGTAAACGTTCTCAAGACAAAGCTATCATTGATAGTGTAGAAGCTGAGTACGACGTTAAATTCAATGAATTAAGAGAGATTTTATTAGAGAAATTATACGTTTTATTAAACGGAAAAACTTCTCAAGGTATTTACAACGACTTGAACGAAGAAGTGATCAAGAAAGGTGTAAAATACACACAAAAAATCTTATCTAATGTTGAAGATTTCTTAAACTTAACTGGTGCAGAATCTCTTTGGACAACAGACGAGGATAAGAACGAATTAGTAAAAGAATTGTTACATAATTACAAAATTAAGTACAACGATTTACAAGGAGCACTTAACCGCGAAAGATTTACAATCTCTGTTGGAGACGAGTTACCTGCAGGTATCGTTAAATTAGCGAAAATCTACATTGCGAAAAAACGTAAACTAAGAGTAGGGGATAAAATGGCAGGACGTCACGGTAACAAAGGTATTGTTGCACGTATCGTTCGCGACGAAGATATGCCTTTCTTAGAAGACGGAACGCCAGTAAATATCGTACTTAATCCACTTGGGGTACCATCTCGTATGAATATCGGTCAGATTTATGAAACGGTATTAGGATGGGCTGGACTTAAAATGGGTCAAAAATTTGCTACACCTATCTTCGATGGTGCTGAAATCGCTGATATCGATCGCATCACAGAAGAAGCAGGTATTCCAAAACACGGTACAACATATTTATATGACGGTAATACTGGAGAACGTTTTGATCAAAAAGCTACTGTAGGGGTGATTTACATGTTGAAATTAGGACACATGGTTGACGACAAAATGCACGCGCGTTCTATCGGACCATACTCATTAATTACTCAACAACCATTAGGAGGTAAAGCACAATTCGGTGGACAACGTTTCGGAGAGATGGAGGTTTGGGCATTAGAAGCATTCGGTGCATCTAATATCTTACGCGAAATCTTAACAGTTAAGTCGGATGACGTAATTGGACGTGCGAAAACTTACGAAGCAATCGTAAAAGGAGAGCCAATGCCAGAACCTGGTATTCCAGAATCATTTAACGTATTGTTACATGAATTACAAGGTCTTGGATTAGACATAAACTTGGAAGAATAATAGGGCAACCTATTATTCTACCTTTTTCGTTATAATAATATAATTGTTAGATACATTTCTATATGTCAACAAAAAATAAAACAAGTCAATTCTCAAAAATCCGTATCGGGTTAGCTTCTCCAGAATCGATTCTTCAAGAATCTAAAGGTGAAGTTTTAAAACCTGAAACGATTAACTATAGAACGCACAAACCAGAGCGTGACGGGTTATTCTGTGAGCGTATCTTTGGACCTGTAAAAGATTACGAATGTGCCTGCGGAAAATATAAAAGAATCCGTTATAAAGGTATCGTTTGTGACCGTTGTGGGGTTGAAGTTACTGAAAAGAAAGTTCGTCGTGAGCGTATTGGACACATCAATCTTGTTGTGCCAATTGCACATATTTGGTATTTCCGTTCATTACCAAACAAAATTGGTTACATCTTAGGATTACCATCTAAGAAATTAGACATGGTAATTTACTATGAAAGATATGTAGTGATTCAACCAGGTATCGCAAAAGGACCAGAAGGTGAAGAATTAAATAGATTAGATTTCTTATCAGAAGAAGAGTATTTAGATATCTTAGAAACTCTTCCAATCGAGAATCAATATCTAGAAGATACAGATCCTAATAAATTCGTTGCGAAAATGGGTGCTGAAGCATTAGAAGACCTATTATCTCGTATCAATTTAGATGAGTTATCTTACGAATTAAGACACAAAGCACACAACGAAACTTCTAAACAACGTCGTACAGAAGCGTTAAAACGTTTACAAGTTGTTGAGTCGTTACGTGAGTCAAATATGCACCACGTAAACCGTCCAGAATGGATGGTAATGCGCGTTATTCCGGTTATTCCACCAGAATTACGTCCGTTAGTTCCATTAGATGGTGGTCGTTTTGCAACATCAGATTTAAATGATTTATATCGTCGTGTAATTATCCGTAACAATCGTTTGAAACGATTAATGGAAATCAAAGCGCCAGAAGTAATCTTACGTAATGAAAAACGTATGTTACAAGAAGCGGTTGATTCATTATTTGATAACACGCGTAAAGCATCTGCTGTAAAAGCTGATGGTAACCGTCCGTTAAAATCATTATCTGATTCATTAAAAGGTAAACAAGGTCGTTTCCGTCAAAACTTATTAGGTAAACGTGTAGATTATTCTGCTCGTTCTGTAATTGTTGTTGGACCAACACTTAAATTACACGAATGTGGTTTACCAAAAGATATGGCAGCTGAATTATACAAACCATTCGTAGTTCGTAAATTAATCGAGCGTGGAATTGTAAAAACAGTTAAATCGGCTAAGAAAATTATCGATAGAAAAGAGCCAGTTGTTTGGGATATTTTAGAAAATGTAATCAAAGGTCATCCAGTTTTATTAAACCGTGCCCCTACGTTACACCGTTTAGGTATCCAAGCATTCCAACCGAAATTAATCGAAGGTAAAGCAATTCGTTTACACCCATTAGTGTGTACTGCCTTCAATGCCGATTTCGATGGTGACCAGATGGCTGTTCACTTACCATTAGGACCAGAAGCTGTTTTAGAAGCACAATTATTAATGTTGGCTTCTCAAAATATTTTGAATCCTGCAAATGGTTCTCCAATTACTGTACCTTCTCAGGATATGGTTTTAGGTCTTTACTACATGACGAAAATTCGTCGTACAGACCACCAATTTACAGTAAAAGGAGAAGGATTAACTTTCTATTCAGATGAAGAAGTTCAAATTGCATACAACGAAGGAGCTGTTGACTTAAACGCGCCAATTCGTGTAAAAGGAACAATTCGTGTAGGAGAGGAGTTGATAGAAAATCAATTAATCGAAACTTCTGTAGGACGTGTGTTATTCAACCAAATCGTTCCGAAACAAGTAGGTTATATTAATGAAGTATTAACGAAAAAATCGTTACGTACAATTATTAATAAAATTATCAAGATTACAGATTTCCCTACAACGGCTGCTTTCTTAGATGATATGAAACAATTAGGATACCGTAATGCCTTCGAGGGTGGTTTATCATTCTCATTAGGAGATATCTTAATCCCAGAACAAAAGAAAGACCTTATCTCAGGTGCGATCAACCAAGTTGAGAACATTAAGATGAACTATAACATGGGTCTTATTACAAATAACGAACGTTACAACCAAGTTATTGATGTTTGGACAACAACAAACGCGACATTAACAGAAATTGTAATGAAACGTATGACAGAAGATCAACAAGGATTTAACTCTGTATTCATGATGCTTGATTCTGGAGCACGTGGATCTAAAGAGCAAATTCGTCAGTTATCAGGTATGCGTGGATTGATGGCTAAACCTCAAAAAGCTGGTTCTACTGGTGGGGATATCATCGAAAACCCAATTATCTCTAACTTCCGTGAAGGTCTGTCTATCTTAGAGTACTTTATTTCTTCGCACGGTGCGCGTAAAGGTCTTGCCGATACTGCCTTAAAAACTGCCGATGCTGGATACTTGACTCGTCGTTTAGTTGACGTTGCACAAGACGTTATCGTAATGCACGAAGATTGTGGTACATTAAGAGGTTTAGAAGTATCTGCACTTAAGAAAAAAGAGGAAATCATCGAAAGTTTATCTTCTCGTGTATTAGGTCGTACTTCATTAAATGATATTTACAACCCAGATAATGGTGAATTAATCATTTCTGCTGGTAACATTATTACAGAAGATATTGGTGATGCTTTAGAAGCAGCTGGTATTGAAAATGTAGAAGTTCGTTCTCCATTAACATGTGAAGCGAAAACTGGAATTTGTGCTAAATGTTACGGACGTAACTTAGCTACAGGTAAAGGTGTTCAGAAAGGTGAATCAGTTGGTGTAGTTGCTGCACAATCTATTGGTGAGCCTGGTACACAGTTAACATTACGTACTTTCCACGTTGGGGGTACTGCGGGTAACGTTTCTGAGCAAAATACAATTAATGCTAAAGTTGATGGTACAGTTGAGTTTGACGACTTACGTACTGTTGAATCGACAGATGATGCAGGTAACAAAGTAGATACAGTTGTTTCTCGTTCTACAGAGATGAAAGTAATTGATGAATTAGGAAACGTTCGTCAACAAACTAACATCGCTTATGGTACTATCTTATCTGTTAAAAACGGAGCTAAAGTTCAAAAAGGTCAAGAGATTGCAAGTTGGGATCCTTATAATGGGGTTATCATCGCGGAATCTACTGGTAAAATCGAGTACGAACAATTAGAGCAAGGGGTAACTTTCCAAATTGAAATCGATGAGCAAACAGGATTCCAAGAAAAAGTTATTTCTGAATCACGTAATAAAAAATTAGTTCCAGCGTTAAGAGTTATCACGATTGATGGTGAAGAAAAAACATACAACTTACCAGTAGGTGCACACTTAATGGTAAATGATGGAGAAAAAATTAATGCAGGTAAAATCTTAGTTAAGATTCCTCGTAAGTCAGCTAAATCTGGCGATATTACAGGAGGTTTACCTCGTATTACAGAGTTGTTAGAAGCTCGTAATCCATCTAACCCATCAGTTGTTTGTGAAATGGATGGAGTTGTATCTTTCGGTAAAATAAAACGTGGTAACCGTGAAATCATCGTTGAATCTAAAAATGGTGAAATCCGTCGTTACTTAGTTAAATTATCAGCACAAATCTTAGTTCAAGAAAATGACTTTGTACGTGCAGGTGAGCCTTTATCAGATGGAGCAATTACACCAGAAGATATTTTAAGAATCTTAGGACCAACAGCGGTTCAAGAATACTTAGTAAACGAGATTCAAGATGTATACCGTTTACAAGGGGTAAAAATCGATGACAAACACTTCGAAATTATCGTACGTCAAATGTTACGTAAAGTTCGTATTGTAGACTCAGGAGATTCAAGATTCTTAGAAGATAGTTTAGAGCACAAAGATGATTTCATGCAAGAAAATGATCGTTTATTCGGTATGAAAGTCGTAGAAGATGCTGGTGATTCTGATACATTAAGTGCAGGACAAATCATCACAGTTCGCGAATTACGTGACGAAAACTCTAAATTAAAACGTGAAGATAAAAACTTAGTAACAGCTCGTGAAGCTTTACCTGCAACAGCAGAAGCAGTTTTACAAGGGATTACAAGAGCGTCTTTACAAACTAAATCTTTCATGTCTGCGGCATCGTTCCAGGAAACTACAAAAGTTCTTAACGAAGCAGCTGTAGCTGGTAAAGTAGACGGTTTAGTAGGATTAAAAGAAAACGTTATTGTTGGACACTTAATTCCTGCCGGAACTGGATTAAAAGAGTATCAAAACATCATCGTAGGATCTAACCGTGAATACGAGGAATTAATAAACGCAAAACAAGAATTATAATGTCAGAAAATCAACAAAACGAAGGATTAAACATTGAGTTAAACGAATTAGTAGCTCAAGGTGTTTATGCTACAGGAGCAATCATCAACCACTCACCATCTGAGTTCGTTGTAGATTTCGTTCAATTTTTACCAGGTGCTAGACCATCAGTAAAATCAAGAATTATTTTGTCTCCATTACAAGCAAAACAATTATCTCAATCGTTAGCAGAAAACGTAACTAACTTCGAGAAAAGCTTTGGTGAAATCAAAGAACCTCAAGTAAACAACGGTACTGCAACTTACGAAGCTTAAGAATCATTCTTAATATTTCAAAAAGTCCCTCAATCTTAGATTGGGGGATTTTTTTATGCAATCAAAACTATCAAATCATTAAAAATAATCTTATAAATGTTAGATCAATTATTAAATTGATAATTATTTGTGATATTAATACGAATAATTTAAAAATAAAATACATTAATCTTTTTAACAGTATTTTTTTGAATCGAAAAAATGTTTAGATTTGTATTTAGCAAATAACACAAGAATGTCTGACTATAAATTAATTCTACCTTCTATGGGAGAAGGTGTAATGGAAGCTACTGTAACAAATTGGATCAAGAATATTGGTGATTCGATTAGTGAAGATGAATCGGTTGTAGAAATCGCAACTGATAAAGTAGATTCTGATGTTCCTTCGCCAGTGGCGGGAGTTTTAAAAGAAATCTTAGTTCCAGTAGATGGAATTGCAAAAGTAGGTGAGCCTATCGCAATTTTGTCTGTTGATGGAGTTGTAGAACAAGCTGATTCGGCAGAAGAAGTAGATACAAATAGCGATCAAGAAATTGCTGATGCTGCAAAATCTATCGAGGCTGAAGTTGCAACAATCAAAACTGAAACAGTTATTACTTCGTCTGATGATAAATTTTATTCTCCTTTGGTAAAATCTATTGCTAAAGAAGAAGGAGTTTCTCAGGCTGAGTTAGATCAAATTTCAGGTTCTGGAAAAGACGGACGTGTAACGAAAGATGATATTTTAAATTTCGTTAAAAATAGAGGTAATCAACCAGCGAAACCAGTTGCTACGACTTCTATTGCTGCACCAGTCGCTCAAGCTCAAGCACCACAAGTGCAATCTGCGCCAATTTCTGTTGGTGAAGGTGATGAAATCATCGAAATGGATAGAATGCGTAAGATTATTGCGCAAAATATGCTACAAGCAAAACAAATTGCGCCTCACGTAACGTCTTTCGTAGAAGTTGATATGACGAATATTGTGTTGTGGAGAGATAAAAATAAAAATGAGTTTCAGAAGAAACATGGTGAGAAAATTACCTTCATGCCAATTTTTATCGAAGCTGTAGCAAAAGCAATCCAAGATTTCCCAATGATTAATGTTTCGGTTGATGGAGATAAAATTATCAAGAAGAAAAATATTAATATTGGAATGGCGGCTGCTTTACCAAGTGGAAATTTAATTGTTCCTGTAATAAAAAATGCAGATCAATTTAATTTAGCAGGTCTAGCTTCTCAGGTTAATGATTTAGCAAATCGTTCTCGTAACAATAAATTGAAACCAGCAGAAATTCAAGGAGGAACGTATACAATTACAAATATTGGTTCTTTCGGAAATACATTAGGAACGCCAATTATTCCTCAACCACAAGTAGCTATTTTAGCTGTTGGTGCAATTGTGAAAAAACCTGCTGTTATCGAAACTCCACAAGGAGATATGATTGCAATTCGTCATAAAATGTACTTATCTCATGCTTACGATCACCGTGTTGTGGATGGCGCTTTAGGAGGTATGTTTGTAAAACGTGTTGCCGAATATCTTGAGGCTTTCGATATGAATACGCCTGTGTAATATTAGAATCATAAAAAAACGTATATAACATCTTAAAAACTCTGATTAAGTCAGAGTTTTTTTTATTTTTACAATTAGGTTTAGTTGTAATGAAGATGAGATTTATCTATCTACTTGTTTTATTTTTTTCTGTATACTGTTTTTCTCAAGATGTTGAGGAGAATAATGCGTTCTATAAAGAAGCTGTAGAGAAATTAAAAATAGATAATTCTAAAAGTATTAAGATATATGAATACTTGATTAACAATTCTGCAAACACCATTCAAAAATTAAATTATCAACTCGATTTAGTAAAAATAAAAGTATACGTTTCTAAAGATACAGAGGCTTTAGATATTTTTTTCGCGATTGAACCAGAAGTTTTAGCATCAAATAATCAAGAATTGAAAGATCGATACTATCTTATAGGATCAGATTTATTTTATTATTTAGGGTTTAAGGAAGAATCGAAGAAACTGTTAAATAAAGTCAAAACAAAAGATAGTGCTTGGATAAATGATACTAGAAACAAGTTTATTAATCTTAAATATGATTTATCTTTTAGTCCGATTATATCTAAAAAAATAAATAATTTGAACGAAGCAAATGTTACGATTGACAGTTTGCAGATTGCAAATGAAGTTGAACGATTTATTTTGTTAAAAAGAATTCAAAATTATTTTTTATCTACTAATTCTCTTAAAGAATATGCGATTTATACGAGTCAATTAAATGAATTAGCAGAGCGTTTGAATGTTGAAAAGAAAACAACTCAAAATTATTTAGTCAATAAACTTATAGATCAACAAAAATCTCAAAAAGAGATTAAAGAAAAACATTTAAAAAGAGCTTCTGTTGTTTTATCTATTGTATTTATATTAATCATTATAACGTTGATTTTTTATAAGAAAAAGAAGCGAATAGAAGAAAATATAGTTAAAACAAATCTAATTTCTGATAAAGTTGAAAGCGAAATTTTAATGAAATTAGAAAATTTTGAGAAAAATAAAGGTTTTCTAAATCCTACGATCACGATTTCAATTTTAGCCAAAGATTTAGATACAAATATTAAGTATTTATCATCTATTTTAAATAATGTAAAACAGAAAAGTTTTAATAATTACATTAATGAATTGCGCATAGATTACATCGTAAAAATATTAAAAGAAGATAAAAAATTTCGGTTATATAAAATTAGTCATTTAGCTAAAGAAAGCGGCTTTATATCTCAGAGTAGTTTTACCACTTTTTTTAAATTAGTAACAGGTGTTACACCTTCTGTTTTTATAAAAAATTTAAATGAAGATGAATAATATAATTTTAACTTTACTTTTTTTATTCGGAACTTCTTTCAGTTTTGCTCAGAAATCAGATAGTGTGAGAATTGCATACGATTATGTTTATTTTAATCCGCAAAAAGCGATTGAAATGGCAAATCGTATTATAAAAACTTCAGAAAATAAAGACGATCAAATTACTGCTCGATTAATCAAAACAAATGCATATAGTTCTTTAGATGATACTTATAATGCGTTGAAATACGCATTTGAAACATATGATTATGTTAAAAAAGAGAAAGATACTTTTAATGAAGCTAGAATTTTAGGAAGAATAGGTGAGCTTTTTCAATTGTATGGATTTAATACTCAATCTCGCTATTATCTCGAAAAATCTGAAAATTTAATTCTTTCGAAAGAATTTTCGGAAGAAAAAAGACCAATGTATTTAGGGAATATTTACGGGATAAAAGGAAATGGATATAAAGATGATTTAGATTGCGATTTTGCTTTAAAATATTACGATAAATCGATCAAATCTTATAAGAGTAGAGAATTAAATCAAAGTACATTAAACAATTTAGCGTTAGTTTATATTGAGAAATCAAATTGTTTAATTGATAAATCGATCTTAGATTCTGCTACATTGTACTTAGATGAAGCTTTTTTTGTTATTAAAAAGAATAATCTAAAAGAATATGATCAGTCTGCCAAAACGAGCTTGGCAAGGATTTATCAAGCAAAAAAAGATTATACATATTCCAATCAACTTTTGAAAGAAGTTTTAAAAGAAATAAAAGCTTCGGAACCTATTAGTGTAAATTTGTATGTATATAGAATTTTGGCGCAAAATGCTTTTTATCAACAAGATTATATTGCTTACAAAAAATATATAGATTATATCAAAAAAATAAATTTGCAATTGGAAAAAAGTAATCAAGAAGCAAAAGAGAAAAGCCTAAATTTTTTGTTATATAAAGATCAAGGATTCTGGTATAACTTATCTTTTTTTAAACTACCATTAGTCTTATTACTTGTCATTATTTTTCTACTATTTCTAAAAAATAGTAGAAATCAGAATTTTTTAAATTTAAAATCTATTTTCAGAAATAATAAAGGTTAATTTATTTATTATTAATTAATTATATTGTTTTTAGTGTTGATGAATTTAAGTAAAATTCATTTAAATTAGAGCTAATTCAATTTCATATTCAATAATTATTTTTTTCATTTGAAAAAATTAAATAACACATTGAATTATGAAGAAGACTTTTATTCTATTGGCAACAATTTTTGGGTTATGCTCAACTACTTATGCGCAAACAATTTTCGAAAAATCGAATACTACAGTTTTTGAAAGAATAAAGAAGGATAAGAAAGAGACGTTAAAAAGAAATTTTGATTGGACAACTTATAATAGAGGAAAAGATATTAATTCTTTTGGAGAATTTTCTCAAGTTAATAGTTCAGTGAAAAGTAGAGCGACTGAGAAGAATGATATAAAACCTTTTGGAAATATAAATGCGCAACGTTGGGCATATGGAAAAAATGTAGATAATAATGAAACGATTTTGTTTTCTATTGATTCTAAATATGGACCAAATGCAACATTTACATTAAAAACATATACGGATGATTTAAAAGTAGATAAACAATTTACAATTAGTATTCCAGAAACAACAACAAGAGCAGAAGCAATCGCAGATTTTTCAGCAAAAATATTAGACAATAATGATAAATTAATTGTTGGGGTTTATGTGCATTTTACAGATGGAGGACAAGGTCCAGAATCTGTAAAAGATCAAATTTGGTTTGTAAATGAAGCAGGAGAAGTTTTATATAAAGAGGATACTACTTCTGCAGAGTTTTTAACAGATTCGAAAGGAAAACAACAAGCGTATACTTATAAAACGAATGATGATTTTGTAACAATTAAGAAAATTAATTTAACTGATACATCGAAAAATTTAGAATATAAAATTCCATTTAGTCTTGCTAATTTTTATGTAGGAATGCCAATAGTACATAAAAATTTGAATGGAAAAGATTATGTAGTTTTTTCTCATTATACAGAAAAGTTATTAGATAATAGTACATTAGAATTTAATACAAATGCAAAATTTGCTTTGGATTTTATAGATGCTGAAACTTTTAAATTAGAGAAGACATATAATTTACCAGTGATAGGATTTGATGAAGAAAATCCGTACACAATTCCAATGACTACTTTTGGATTGTTTTATAATACAGATAAATATGACATTTCTTCTAATGTTTATAATGCAGATAGTAAGTTAGAGTTTACTTATGGTGCTTTATTTTATGATATGCCTAATGATCGCGAATGGTTTAATTATTATGTTGTAAATGAGGATGGAACAGTTCTTAAAACATTGAATGAAGATATCGCAAATGGAGGTATAGAAACCGGGATTGAATTAACTGAATTAGCAAATCAAAAAGATCAAGTTGTTATGCTGATTGATAACGGTGAAGGAATATCTAACATCAAGGTTTATAATTTGCCTGAACTAGAATTAGCTCAAGATTTTCCAGCAGTTCATAATGATGATTTATTGTCTTTAAATTTTAATAGAATTGCGAATGGTAATACATTCAACTATGTCGTAGGACTTAATTTTGGTGAAGTAGAAGGAGATAAGGCATTTGGTATTGTAAAACATTATGATACGAAAGGTGTAGAAGTAAAAAAAGTAAGATTACCTATAACTTTGGAAACAGAATTGTTCGCCCCTTTCCTTAATGCATTAACTTTGAATCCAACTATTGTTAACGATGACGATAAAATTGAATATGTGTATGCTTATCAAGATAGAGTAAATAATAAGGCTGCAAATACTTATAGTATTGCACAAGATGAGAATAATCTTTTAGCAAGTTTCTCTGGAAGAACTGAAAAAGGAAATATTACAATGTCTGGTTATGGAACAAAAAGAAATGGAGAATATGACCGTTTGTATGTTTATTATGGAAGCGATTATTCTGCTACATCATTTATAACAGATTTCTATAAATTTCCTTTTGAAAGTTTAGCAGTTAATGATATTCAAAAAAATAAACAATCAATAAAATATTTGAGTAATGTAAAAGAAATCCGAGTTGATTATGAATACGCAACATATCAAGTATTTAATATGAACGGTAATTTAATTTCTTCAGGAAATTCTTCTAAAACAATTTTTACAAACGGATGGAATAAAGGAGTTTATATCATCAAAACGTTAGACAAGCAAGGTAAAGCTAATACAGCAAAAATCTGACACTGTCCAAAATTTTGTGTAAATACATTTCAGATGGGTTTAACTTTTTATAGTTGAACCCTTTTTTCAAATATAGTTAAAAATTGATTTAAAATTATTCCCCAATTATGAATTGGTTGTGTCCACTTTTTAGAAATTTGGATCAATGAGAGATATACCGATTTTTTCAGTGCATCATCCGTTGGGAATACCATCTTATTTTTGGTGTATTTACGCACTTTTCCATTCAAATTTTCGATAAGGTTGGTAGTGTAAATAATTTTTCTGATTTCAATAGGAAAGTCAAAAAATACAGTTAATTCGTCCCAATTATTTCTCCAAGATTGTATCGCATAAGGATATTTTTGATTCCATTTTTCTGCAAATCGGTCTAATTCATGAGCTGCCATCTCTCTATTTGTTGCATTATAAATCAATTTCATGTCTGAGGTAAACTCTTTTTTATCTTTCCAAACCACATATCGAGCTGAATTTCGAATTTGGTGAACTACACAAATTTGTGTGTTAGCTTGAGGGAAAATATTGGCGATTGCCCCTGTAAATCCGTTCAAATTATCGGTTACAGTAATCAAAATATCTTCAACGCCTCGAACTTTTAAATCCGTCATCACACCTTGCCAAAAAGCAGCAGATTCGTTCTCTCCAAGCCACATTCCTAGGATTTCCTTATGTCCTTCGCGATTCAAACCAACTGCTAAATAAATCGTTTTATTGATTACTTTTCCTCCTTGACGAACCTTAAACACAATTCCATCCATCCAAACAATGCAATAAATTGATTCTAGAGGACGATTTTGCCAATCCAAAACTTGACTATTCACTTTGTCTGTAATGATGGATATCGCTGATGTAGAGAGTTTATAGCCGTATAATTCGTAAAGTTCAGATTCGATATCCGAAACACTTAGACCTTTAGCATATAACGAAATAACCATATTTTCAACAGAAACTGATTTGGATTGATGTTTTGGGACAATAATTGGATCAAAACTCCCTTCTCGATCTCGAGGAACCTCTATTGTAGATTCCCCATATTCGCTTTTTAAACGTTTTGAAGTTGTGCCATTACGTGCATTGGAATTGTCACTTTTCTCATTTTTTGAGTAACCTAAATGGGCTTCAAGTTCGCCTTGTAGCATGGCTTCTAATAAATCAGAATGCAATTCTTTTAATAATTTACTTAGATCTTCTTGGGTTTTGATCCCTTCTAAATGACCTTGATCTTGGATAAATTTGGCTACAGATTTTTTCATAATAAACGGTGTTTTATAAATTTAATAAAATAAATAAGGTGAGTTACTAAACCCACCTTAATTTATGTTTACACAGTTTTTTGGATACTGCCAAAAATCTTAGTTTTCTAATTCTAATTAACACTAATTATGAAAGAAATCCAACTAATTTTAGTTGGATTTTTTTCGTTTAAATTTATAAGTTAGCATTACACCGCCTTTGTACAGAATCCATTCACCACTTTTGTTAAATGATTTCGCAGAATCATATCTTCCGAAATTAGGAGAGTCTTCTTTATAATAACCTTTGTAATTTCCTTGTGAATGCCCTCCACCAACAAAAACATCTAATCCCCAATGTTCGTTGATCTTAACTTGATAACCAATTGTAGCACCAGTTAAAATTGCTACTCCTCTTTGGTATTTATCAGTGTTCCAATAATTCCATTTTTGAATATCAAAGAAACCGACTCCAATGTTTGGACCTATATAAAATTTACTAAAAGATTTATCAAAGTAATACCTACCTTCACCAAAAGCCATATACATTTGTAAATGATTTCCTGCAAATGATTTCCAAGGAGAGATAAATCCGTCAGCTTGTAAAGTTATTCTATCTGTAAGTGCATGCTCTACACCAAGATTTATCATTGCAAGAGGCATAGTTAAGGCATTTGCTTTGATTTGTGTTTCGCCTTTTTGAGCAAAGATTGTGGCGGGAAATAACAACCAAATTAATTTATTCATTCGTAATTTTTATCAGTTTGCTAGGCTAAGGTAAAAAAAGCAGTTTATTTATATGTTAATTCAAGCTTTTTTATAACTTTACTTAACATTTAAGTACATTATGGCACCAATCATATCAATCCTAATTATATTTTTGATTTTCGGAATTTTTGTTTCGATATTCTTTGTTATTGCCGTATCTGATGCGAAAGTCAGAGAGAAAAATGAACAACATACACTGAAAAGTTTACCAGATCAGGTAGACTTAAAAGCTGTTGTACGTTACAATATTGGACGTCCGCAAGGGAGATTTCTTAAAATGAAATCTTTTCAGGGAAGTGGTGTATTATATGTACAAGGAGATCAATTAATTTTCAAAGATATTTTGGGCAATGAAGATCATATTTTTGATTTGAAAACATGCAAATTATCTTGGGTTGAGAACAAGATTAATGGGATTACAAACGCTTTTAAAGTTGCTGATCACGAAGCAATTATTTTCTTTTATATCGATAAAGGTGTCTTTATTTTTAATGCGATTGAAGAAAATGCGTCGACTTCAGATTTATATATTCGTCTGAAAGAATTGCGTAAAAGTATTAGAAATGCTAAAAAAGCTGAGTCGGCAAGTGAATAGTTAATCCAGCTCGGAAACCGCTCATATCTTTAAAATTCTTATTTTCTCTAAACTCGAAAGAATAACCAGCATTTAACTCTACAATGCTCAAAACTGCAATACCAGCTTTTGGAGTAATTGTCCATGGAGAAACTTCGGCGCGAATAACATAAAAAGCAGAGCTAAAATTTGAACTATAAGGATCACCTGGATTGTTGTGAAAATTGAACATATATCCAGCTCCAACTTCAGGAATTACACGAAATTTATCTTTCATATAACCCAAATTTGCATTGGCGCTAAACGTCAAAATATTGTTGTTATCTTGTACTAAGAACAAATCTGTTCCAACTTTTCCGTAATTTCCGTTCCAATATTCATAACCAAGATTAATTGTAAAATAATCGGATAAATTTTGTTGTGCTTTCGCTTGAAAACTAATGATAAAAACAAAGATTGCGATGAACTTTTTCATGTGATAAAATTAATGAATTATTTAGCTTTCTCCCAAAAAATAAATTTTCATCATCATTAATGATTTTTTATTTCAAATTGAGAGGTATATTTACTCCAATTGAAAATTGAAAACCTTTGATAGGTTTAAAACTATCTTTTTTATTAATCTTAAAACCATATCCAAAACCAAAATCTACAAAAGAAGCTAATGAAATACCAGCTTTTGGAGTAATTGTATAAGGTGTAAATTCACTTTCTACAAATGGAAAAAATATACATCAACTGGCTCGCGGCAACATATCCTGTAATGCCAACTTCAGGAATTACGTGAAAATTATCTCGCATATATCCCATATTAGCATTTGAGTCTAATTTAAAATCAACCATATTATCACCTAAGCCGAAAAGAAAAAATAAACCTGCTTTACCAAAGTTTCCAGATTGATTAGAGTAGCTTAAGGTTGATCCCCATAGAACTTCTTGTTAATAAGAAAAAGAACTAAACAAAAGAAAGAGTGAAAGAATAATTTTTTTAATAAATATGGGATAGTTTTTCGTTAAACAAATTTAATGTAAAGATAAATAGCTACAACTTATCTTGTTGTAGCTATTTATAATGATTTATTAAAATTTAAAATCTACTCAAAATTTTAATCCATCGTGAATCCTTTTGTATAGATTCGTCCGTAATAATCTGCAAATTTAATTGACACGCGACCTTTATAATTTTTTAAGATTTTTTCGATATCGTCTTGTGAACTTACATTTTTATCATTGATAGATAAGATAATAAATTCTTCTTGAACACCTGCTGCTGCTAATTTTCCTGCATTATCTAGATGTTTTACCATGACACCATAATTAATTCCGAAACTATCTTTTTGACGTTCTGTTAATGGCTCAAATTCTGCACCAAGAACTTCAGTTGGCGTTAAGTCAGATTTGCTTCTCACTTTAGTGCTTCCTTTAGCATCTTTCAATGTGATGTTGTATGTTTTCTCAGAGTTTCCACGTCTTACAGTAAGTGCAACATTGTCACCAGGACGTTTGCTACCTACGATGAATGATAACGAAGAGAAAGATGTAATTGGTTTTCCATCTACAGCTGTAATGATGTCTCCTTCTTCGATTCCAGAATCAATTGCTGATCCTTTCGCAACCAATTCAGTTACCATTACTCCATTATCGGTTTTAATGTTCTTTTTGAACTGTTTGTTATATTGTTTTACAGCATCTTCATTCGATAAATCAAAACCTTTGATACCTAAATATCCACGTTGTACAATTCCGTACGATTTGATATCCTCAACAACTTTTTTTACCAAGTTTGCAGGAACAGCAAACCCGTAACCAGAATAAGCTCCTGTTGGCGAAGAAATAGCTGTATTGATACCAATTAAATCTCCATTTGCATTTACCAAAGCACCACCAGAGTTTCCTGGATTAATCGCTGCATCGGTTTGAATAAACGACTCGATTGGTGATTCAGAATTTTTACCTAAAATATTAATGCTACGACCTTTTGCCGAAACAATACCTGCTGTAACAGTAGATGTCAATCCAAATGGATTACCAACTGCTAATACCCAATCTCCAACATTAATCGCATCAGAATCGACAAATTTTGTGAATGGTAAACCTTTTTCACTAATTTTCAATAAGGCAATATCTGTACTTGGATCAGTTCCAACTAATTCAGCAATATAACTTTTTTGATTATTCAAAGTCACTTCAATCTTAGAAGCACCTTGTATCACGTGATTATTTGTAACTATATATCCATCTTGAGAAATAATTACACCAGAACCCATTCCGGATGGTTGATCTTGATCTGGTTGCTGTTGTTGTCTTCTTCTTTGTTGTTGTTCTGGTTGACCAAAAAAGAAATCAAAAGGATCAAACATTTGTTGCTGTTGTTGCTGTCTTTGATTCGAATAATTTTTGATACTCACAACCGTATGTACTGCTTTGTTAGATGCCTGCACAAAGTTTGGCGCATCATAGCCATAATTTCCTTTATAATCTACAAATTCAAAGTCTCCGTTTTTCTGATGACTTGCGTTTGTAATAAATGGATTACTTCCATTTTCGTTCATCAAATAAAAACCTCCCATTGTTGTCATAGAACTCACTAATCCAACTAATAAGTATCCTGTATATTTTTTCATCTTTATTATATAAGTTTTTAATGTTTTAGATTTAATCAAATTTAAGACCAAAATTTTAACATTTCAAACCGTTTAACGCATGTTAACACTATATTATAAATCTTTTATAACATTAGTTAAGAGTGACAAAAATGTCTTTACTTTGTTTAAAATTAAAGAAGTTGAAATTAAAATTTTATAAATATCAAGGAGCTGGGAATGACTTTGTCATGATTGATGATCGAGAAAAAACGTTTCCAATCTCTACAGAATTGATTAATAGGCTATGTGATCGTAATTTTGGGATAGGAGCTGATGGTTTGATTTTGTTACAAAATGATGAAAATTCAGACTTCAGAATGGTGTATTTCAATTCGGATGGAAACGAAAGTACAATGTGCGGAAACGGAGGACGTTGTATTATTCGATTTGCAAATGATTTGGATGTGGCTAATGACAAAATGACATTTAATGCGATTGATGGTTTGCATCATGGTATCGTAGATCAAGAAGTTATTCGTTTACAGATGATTGATGTAAATGAAGTAGAAGATCACGACAAATATTTATTTATGAACACAGGTTCGCCGCATCACGTAGAATTTGTGGAAAATGTAAAAGATGTTAATGTTTATAAAAAAGGAAAAGCGATTCGCAATGGAGCGCCCTATTTTGAGAAAGGTTCTAATGTAAATTTTGTTGAAGTAATGCCAGATAAAAGTCTTACGATACGTACATATGAACGTGGAGTTGAGGACGAAACCTTGGCTTGCGGAACAGGAATTACAGCTGCTGCGATTTCTGCTTATGTTAAAAATTTGGTAGACAAAAAAGATATCAAAGTAAAAGCAATGGGAGGAGATTTATCTGTAAATTTTGAAGAAAATAATCATAACTTTGTCAATGTTTGGTTAAATGGACCAGCAGTAAAAGTTTTTGAAGGTGAAATTGAAATTTAATTCAATCCAATGAAAAAATTAAATTTAGTATTAATATTAATCTGTTCATTCGCATTTGTAGGATGTACATTTATAGACGGTTTCAAAGGAAATGCAACCAAAGATGGTTATATCTATATCTCTCGTGGAGCTAAATTTGAGCAAGTTTTAGATTCTTTAAAACCATTTTTGAAGGATGAAAAATTGTTCAAACAATATGCAGAAGATGCAGATTATCCAGCAACGATAAAATCTGGAAAATATAAAATCTCAAGCTCAGATTCTAACCGCGATATTATTGATCGTTTGCAAGGGGGAGAGCAAGAAGAAGTGAAGCTTCGTATCAAAAATGAGCCAACAATTTATCATTTGGCGGGTTCAGTTTCCAAACAAATTGATATGGACTCTATCGAAGTTTTGACAGCTATTCGCGATTTTGTGAAAGAAAAAAACGATACAACGTTAAACGACGAAACAGTTAAACAATATTTTATTCCAGAAACGTATTTCGTGTATTGGGGATTAACACCAGAAAAGTTTGTGGACAAAATGGTGGCGCAGCACGACAAAGTGTGGAATGCAGATCGTTTGGCAAAAGCAAAAGCGCTCAACATGACACCTTTGCAAGTGACAACTTTGGCGTCTATTGTACAGTTGGAATCATCTGATAATATGGATGAACAACAAAAAGTTGCACGTGCATATATGAATCGTTTGGCGAAAGATATGCGTTTAGAAGCCGATCCAACATCTATTTATGCGTACAAAATGGAAAATGGTTGGGATCAAAAAGTACAACGTGTGTACAAAAAATGGACGTGGTCTTCGAATGCGTACAACACATATCGTAACAAAGGTTTGCCACCAGCACCAATTTGTTTACCAAATTTAGGAGCAATTGATGCGGTTTTATCACCAGCAAATCACGATTTTATTTTCTTTGTTGCAGATCCTAAAAAACCAGGTTACCACATTTATACCAATGATTATCAGGAACATTTGAAAAATGCTGAGAATTATAGAAATTGGTTAAAAGAGAATAATATCAAATAGTTGTATCTTTAGCTAAACCAATTTTAGCTATGTTACAACCAAATTATACAAAAAGAGAATTCCTAAAACTGCTTGGTACAGGTAGTTTAGGAATTTTTTTTATGTCTTTTTATTCGTTTGATGATTTTTTGGATGATAATTTAATAATCTTGACAAAAGATGATGCAAAATATGATCAATACCGAAAATCATTCAACAAAAGAATTGAGAAGTTTCCGAAAATTATAGCAGTTTGTAAATCTGAAACTGGAATAAAAAAAGCAATTGCATTAGCAAACGAAAAGAAACTAAAAATTGCCATTCGAAGTGGAGGACATAGTTTTTAAGGTTTTTCGAATGTTGATAACGGATTGTTGATTCATCTTGGATTGATGAAGAAAATTACGTGGTTGCAAGAGAATAAAGTGAAATTACAACCAGCTTGTTTGTTGCAAGAGATTTATGCGAATTTTTTACCTAAGAAAAGAATTATTCCAGCTGGTTCGTGTGGAACTGTCGCTATTGGTGGTTTGACTTTGGGCGGTGGTTATGGTTTTTTTAGTCGGAAATATGGTTTGACTTGTGATAATCTGCTTCGTGTAAAAATGATCGATTACAAAGGAAATACAATCGACTCTGATAAAGATCCCGATTTACTTTGGGCGTGTAAAGGCGGCGGAAATGGAAATTTTGGCGTTGTAACGGAATTACATTTCAAAACTTATCCAGTCCCACAATCTTTCAGCGGATATCGTATGAAGTTTACAAATCTAACATCAGATAAATTTGTCAAATTAATTCGACTTTGGTTCCAAGCAACGGAAAAATTACCTAAAGAAGCTTTTTCTGCTTTTGTGTTGAATGGAAAGTTTTTGACCATTTTATTTACCAATTTTGCAGTAAATCAAACAGATTTTGAGAAAACATTTTCGAGTTTAATTCCTCTAGCGAATGATTACAAACCGATGAAAAATAGAAATCTGGCTGCTGCACTCAAAAATTATTATGGCGTAACAGAACCAATTTATTTCAAAAATTCTTCGGCTGGTTTGTACACAGGAATTGAAGATATAGAAAAAGGTTTGGAAGATATTTTTGCAAAAGTTGTTGCTTCTAAAGGAATGATTTATCAGATCAATACTTTGGGAGGAAGAATCAATGAAGTCAAAGCTTCAGATTCTGCTTATCCACATCGTGATATTAATTATTTGAGCGAATTACAAGCATATTGGGATTTGCCTTCGCAAGAAGAAAAGTTAACAAAATCATTTGAAGAAGTGCAACAATTATTAAGAAATCTTGGAAATGTAAAACAGTACCGAAATTATCCAGATATCAATTTTCCTGATGCAAATAATGCTTATTTCGGAAATAATTTGGTTCGTTTGCAAAAGTTGAAAAAGAAATATGATCCAAATAATTTGTTTGATTATCCACAAGTGATTAAATAAAAAAACTCCTGAAAATTATTTTTCAGGAGTTTTTGATTGATTATTTGAAAGCTTTTTTCATCTTAAATTTTAGCATATTCATTAATCCTGATTCGATAATATCAATACCTAAACCGTAATTACTATCTGCAATTGTGTAATGATTATTTCGGAATTCCTCGAAATTTTCCATCGTAATTTCATGATTTGTCGAAGGATTGTATTCAATGTAAGCACTTCCTCCACTTGCTGTAATTTTCTTTCTACTTGAGTAGGTGAAATATTTATCATTAATCGTCGATTCTTGAATCGTATACTTTTCTTTTGTATCAATTTTTTGATCGGTTGATAAGTTGATTTCATACTTTTCACTATCGAAATTATGCCAAAAACTTGCGTCTTCGTGAATAAAATCTCTCACATTATTCTTCGGGATATTTCGATCAAAGAACATCAAGAAGCGTTCATTTGTCACTTTATCTTTAAAATATGGATTCTCGATTCGTGCTTTATATTTTATCGTTAATTCGTTCAGCTTTTTATCATCCGAAACAATTTCAATAGAAGTGTCTTTAAAAATTTCTCTCAAATCCATTTCAGGGCGATCTGCACTATAATTTAACGCATAATAAAAGAAACTATTCCAACTATCAATAATTTCTCGCTTGTTGGTATTCTTGAAATATCGGCGCATATTATTTGCACGATTGTAACGATAAATCGATTCAGATTCTAAATAACCTTCGTTTCCTTTTGCCGCTACACTGACTTTTTCATCTATACAAAACTTAGGAAATTTGTAAGGTTCGCGAATTTGTAAGGTCTGATTTGGTTTAATTTCTAAATAATGCGCAAAATAAATAAAGCTTCTATTTTCTAAGTAACCATACTCATTACGCATTGTTGCATCAACGTAATATGTCTCATTATTATGTTTCACTTTTACAATCACATGATTGAAAGCCAACAACGATGGGAGATAATATTTGAAATAGAAATCAGTATTATAATTCAGTAAAATGATTGAAGATTCTAATCCTAGATAATCAAAAATAACTTTCAATAAAATAGATTTTGCCTTGCAATCTCCTTGTTTATTCGCATAAGTTACTTCTGCTTCTTGAGGTTTGTGACCGCTCATTTCATCAGCATTGTAGATATAATAAATATGGTTTTGAACATATTCTATCGCATATTCAATTTTATCTTCGATGTCAGAAAATTCATTTAATTTCTCAATCAGATTTGGTGCGAAACTTTCAAGATTTGCTTTGTTAAGCACTTCTTCGTAATAAGGCGAAATAAAGTTTGAAAGCTTTTCCCAGGTGCTTTTTGTTGCAAAATCGATGTAAGGAAAAATCTCGCGATTTGGATCTGTTGGATTAAGATAATTTACTAACTCAAAAACGAAAGAACCGCCAGAAGGAATTGTTCCTGTTTCTGCTTCGATTACATTTCCATTTTCGTCACGGAAGAAGTTTTTCTTGTAAACAAATTCATCATCACGCTCATTGATTAATTCGAACGTATAATTTCCATATGCCCAATACGAATCAGGGCTAACCCATAAATAACGGCTGTATTCTTTGCGGACAAAATCTTTGTCAGTAAATATTTTTTCTCTTGCATCTTCCAATACAAGAATATCATATAAACGCAAATCTTTGATCGAAATATTAATTTTTTTGCTTTTGTTGATTACGCCAGAACCGCTATCATTTTCGTTATCCAAAACTTTTATAGTGATATCTGCTAATTTATTAATTAATTCTCCATCACGAATCACAGAAATTCTATGAATCAAATAAATTTCGTTTTCTTCGACAATTGTATCGAATGTAGAAGCTTTTTCTAAATTTGCAGGATCAGTTAAGGTGTAAGACATGTTAACATACTCGATATGTTTTTCACGTGTTACATAAAATTTTTTGTCCAAAAAGTAACAATAATCTCGTCCTTCATCTAAAATATTTTTCGAGAAATCAGTTTCTTTAGAAAGTTCAATAATTTGTTCGTCTGTTAAACTCTTTGTCCAATTTTCTGGTTGAATAATTTTATAAATTTCGGTAGTATGGTTTTCCATCTATTTATTTTTAGTTGATTAGATTAAAAGTACAAAAATTATTTATAAAAAAACGCGTCTACTTTGTAGACGCGTTCAGATAAATTTTATGATTTAGAACTTATATCGTAAACTCACGATAAAATATCTTCCCAAAACATTTTTAGTTGTAGTTTCAATATAGTTATTACTAAATCCATTCGAAACAATTACGTTATTTCCTAATAAGTTTCCACCTGTAAGAGTTAAATAAGTTTTCTTCGCAATATTATATCGTGCAGAAGCATTCCATTCTTTTGCTGTGTTTATTTCTACTCCATCGCGGTATTGTAAACGATAAGAGAAATCGGTCTGAACTAATAATTTACTTGTAGCGGACCAAGCAGCTTCTCCATATGGACGCCAGTTCGTAAATTTCTGTTCAGATAATGATTGATATTTACTTAGGTTTAAATTAACCCCAGCCTTCAATTCAAATTTCTTTTTGAATGTAAATGAGTTCTCTAAATTATAAGTTTGATTAAAACTCTTGTTGTTAACATTGTTTAATTTATCATTTGTTACAACACCATTTTTGTATTCAATATTTCGTGTAATGGTATAATAATTAGAAGTAGAAATATTACCTGTTAATCGTGCATTGTACCATTTAGCAAAACGTTTCCCAATCATGAAATATCCTGAATAAGTTTCTTGATTATTACCAGAATTAATTAAGGTATTGAATTGATAGTTATTTACAATTGTATCGTTTCCTGAGATGATAAAATCACGGTTTAAAACAGATTGTGTTTGTATACTTTTTTCTTGTAATGTATAACTCAAATTCGCAAAAATATTAAAAAATGTGAATGAGTTAAAATGACTAAAATTAAGACTTGCTGTATGTGTCAAAGCTTGTCTTAAGTTTCTATTTCCATAGAAAATCGATTGATAACTTTGAATTGTGTAAGAATCATTAAAATCTTTTGTGTACGGATAGCTATAGTTTTGTGTATAACTAGCGCGAACACTTGTTGCATTGTTAAACTTGTATTGCAAATTCAAATGAGGTAAAAATTTTTTTTCCGAACGATTTAATTTTTCACCATCTTGGTATTTAGATTTTTCATTAAAAAATGAAATTCCTGCTCCTGCATCTACTTGAAAGTTTCCTAATTTTTTTGTCAACGTTACATCAGCAAAAGACTCGTTGTAATCTAGATCTGTATTACTGATTAATAAATTATTATTCATTAATTTCTGAAAATCATAGATTTTATTCTCAAAATCTTGTGTACTAAAATTTGTTCCAACTTTTACTTTAAGGTTAGATGTATTTGTCAACAAATGATTATAGATTCCATATAATTGAACAGTATTCAAAACAAAGTTTTGATCTTGATTGATATTATATTGATTATTTACTTGAGATAAATTCTTGAACAAATTAAAAGATGAGAACGGATTTGCTGTTGATAAAACATTGTAATCTGGCGTATCTTTTTGATATTGATGACGGAAATATAAACCAACATTATCATCGCGCCCAACTTTACGGATGTAAGATAAAGTTTGTGATAAAGAATAATTCTTCTGTTCAGAATTTACATTTCTAAAGCTATTTTTTTGATCATTATAATAGCTATCAACCAATTGCTCGTTTTCGCTATCTAAATAATTAAAGTTTAAGCGATATTTAATTTGTCCTTTATCATTCGGATTATAATCTAAACGCAAACGCGACATTCCCATCAAAATATTGCTCTTATTTTGTTCTTGATCGACAGTTGTATAAGGCGTTTCGATGTTGTTGTAATAACGCTCAGATTTAGAATTGTAACGAATATTATTGGTATTAAGTAAACCAAAACCAGAGATTTTTAATTTCTTATTTGGTTCAACACCAAAATGCACAGCACCATTATAGGTATTCATACTCGGCGCATCATTTTTTGTCATTAAGTTTAGATTGTTCGAATTTCCTCTTAATGAATAAATACTTCCTTCAGAATTAAATTCAGAATATCCACCAAAGAAGCTCATATAATCATCTTGATCAAAAACTTGTTTCCCGAATGTATTAAAATCATTGATTAAAGTACCGTCCGTTTTTTCTGAGAAATAGAAAATCTTTGCTTGTGCATCTGTATGTTTATCCGCATCTCCACCTAACGTCACATTACCAAATGCAAGACGTTTCATATCATCTTTTAGTTCGATGTTTAACGAGAATTGTTCGTCATCTTCTTGTAAGGAAGAAGCAAACGGATTTGATTTGAACTTAGTATTTAATTGAATTTTAGAAACTGCATCCGAAGGTAAATTTTTGTTCAATAATTTTTCGTTACCACCCAAAACTTCACGTCCACCAACTGTTACTTGCGACATAGGTTTACCTTTGTACATTACCTTTCCATTTTGAACTTCAATTCCAGGTAATTTTTTAAGGATATCTTCTAATGTTTCCTCATTTCCAACTTTGAAAGAATCTGCATCAAACTCAATTGTATCACCTTTTACTTTGATCGCTTGTTGAGCTTTTACAATTGTTTCTTTTAAAGAAATTTCTTTTCCTTGTTTAAGCTTTATTTTTTTGTTGACATTTTCAGTCAAATCAACATTTTCAACATATGTTTCGTAACCAGATTGCTCAATTTCGATATCATATTTTTGTCCACAAGGTAATTTGAATTCAAATTCACCCATATTACTTGTAAAAACAAAACCTTTTCCTTCGTTTTTACTATCAAAAATAGAGACAGAAGCATCTGTAACAGGAATTCCAGCATCATTTGCAACAGATCCTTTTAATTTACATTCTTGTCCAAATGAGATTTGAGCAGCAGAAGTAAATAAAATTAGATAGAGTAATTTCTTCATATGTATTTTTTAGTTGATGACTCAAAATAGAGTTTTTTGTAAAACACATCTATTTATGTGTTAGAAACAGATGTGTTTTATATTTTGTTTAATGAATTATTGGGTGTCTACACCGCTATTCATCATTTCTTTCATCTTTTTCTGCATATCTTCCATAATTTTCATGAATTGATTATGCGTTACAGTTTCACCTTTTGTAGGAATGTTAACTTTTAATTCTTTATCCGAAAGTTTTAATTCTTTTAATGTGAAAATCATTGTTGTTCCTTGGTAATCAAATTGAGCTTTTACAATTAAACCAGGTAAGCCAGCTAAAGAAGTTGGTCCATCTTTTATTGGAATTTCTGGAGCAAACCAAGCCGTTACAGGAATAGAATCCATCATAACACCTTCTGCTTTTGTTGCTTTATATCCAGCAATATCAGTTTTCTCACGAGAAATTTTCCATTTGTAATCAGGAATTTGATCTTTAATCAAATATTGTTTTGTCCCCATATCAACTTCTTTGTAATACAAATTTGGAGTTACAGTAAAGTCTTTATAAGTTGGTTTATTATCGAAAGTTGCCATTTGTTGGGCAATCATTCCTCCTTGAGATTGAGCATTTCCTACTTTTTGTTCTAATACAAAAGTTGATTGTTTTGAATTACTTTTTAAGAAATAATTCATGAAAACACCCGCATCAATTTCAGCTTTTAACATTGGGCCAACTTGTGAACGATATTGTTGAGGAACTTGTGCCATTGTTTTGTCATAATCCAATTTCATTTCGCAAACATAAGTTGCATCGATATTTTGTGTTTTATTGTCTTGTGCGATAGAAACTGTAGTTGTGATAATTCCTAAGGCAAATGTTAAGATTGCTTTTTTCATAATTGTTGTATTTGTCTAATTAGTCTGCTTTTGTAGATTAATGTTACAGATGTTTTTTGAATTTATTCTAAAAAATAAAATGTCATTCAAAAAGTTAAGGATTTTCAAATGACATTTTTATCTAGCAATTTATTATTTTTTTATAATAAATACGTCGAGACATTTCCACCTTTTTTGATAAAATCTTCTTTCAATTCATCAAAAAGTTCTTGGTTAATAGCCTTTGTTGTTCCTTCTAAAATATATGTTGTATATCCCAATGCTAAAGCATCTTTTGCTGTATAATACACACAATAATCTGCTGCTAAACCGCATATGTATACACTTGTTACATTATGATCTTTCAAAAATCCATTTAGCCCTGTTGGATTCTTTTTATTCACATCAAAAAAAGCACTATACGAATCAACTTCTGGATTCATACCTTTTCGGATGATTGCACTTATTTTATTTTGCTTGATATCTTTGTGTATTTCAGCTCCTTTAGTGCCTTGTACACAATGATCTAGCCATAAAACTTGACGATTTCCACCTAATTCGATTACATCAAAAGGTTGTTTATCTGTGTGTTGAGAAGCAAAACTTTTGTGATTTGCTGGATGCCAATCTTGCGTTGCCACAACAACATCATACTTTTCTTGCAATTTGTTTATGCGTTCGATAATTTTATCTCCATCATTCACAGCCAACGAACCTCCTGGTAAAAAATCGTACTGCATATCTACGATGATTAAAGCTTTCATAGTATTTTATTTCTTAAGATTAATTTAGAATTAAATATAAGTTTTATAATATGAAATTGAACCAATTTTTATGAAAATTAATCGAATTTTAAGAAACCTTAATCTCGTTTATTTACACCAGAATTTCTCATTTCTTCGAAACGTGAGCGTTGTTCTTGCATTAATTTATCAAATTCTGCTTGCGAAATAGCACCTTTATCTTTTGGTTTTTCGATTGTTTTTGTATTTGTTGATGTTTTGATATCTGTCAAAGAAATAATTTTAGAACCTTTAAACATTCCTCTGTTAATCTCTGTTTGTACTTCTGCGATTAAACCTGGTAATCCCCAATAATTTTCTGGACCAGTTTTATATTTCAACGTTGGAATGTACCAAACTGTTGTTTGAACACTATCAATAATAGCAGTTGCTTTTTTGGCTTCGTTGCCTAAAATTGTTTTCGTTTCTCGTGTTAATTTCCAATCAAAATTTTGCAAAGAATCTTTCACAACATAACTTTTCCCCATCATGTTTTGCTCTTTTAAAAGCAAATGATTTGTACTATTTTTATAAATATTATCTCCATTCATCGACATCATTCGCATTCCGCCTCCACGTGGACCTCTTATTCCTTCACTTTGATCGTTTGATATTTTTTCATCCATTTTATATAAAGATTCATTTCCCAAAATAGTCAACTTAGCTTCTTGAGGTTCTTGAATATTTTTCTTGAATTGCTCTTGCATTTCTTTTGACATCGTACGTCCATTGCCACCTCCCGGAGGTTGAAACGTAAAATCGTCTGGCAAAATAATACGCGTTGTGTATGAAATTTCTACTTTTTCTTGTTGCGAAAAGGCTGAAAAACTAACTAGTAAAATAAAAACTGAAATTATTTTTTTCATTTTAAATGTGATTATAGCTCTTAGACAAGAAATAGTATAAAATGTTTAATGAAGGATGAAAATATTTTCTTTAATCCTTACTAACACCTTCAGAACTCATCTGTTTTAGCCTTTCCATTGCTTTTTCACTTAACGCTTTATATTCTTCGTTGGTGATTGTATTTTTATCTTTTGGTTTTTCGATTGGTTTGAGATTTGGCACTTCTTTGACTTCTGTTGCACGAATAGTACTACTTTCGATTCCTTTATTTTTTGAGTTTTTGATTTCTACTTCTAATATCAAACCAGGCAAACCATTATAAATTCCAGGTCCATCTTTTATCGCAATACTTGGAGCATACCATGCGATTACAGTTGTTGTACTATCCACAATAGCTGTTGCTTTTTTGACATCAAAACCAATTAATTTCTTTGTTTCACGCGTCAGTTGCCATTTGTATTCGGTTAATTTATCTTTTATTGTATAAGTTTTGTCAAATGATTTTACACTTTTCAAATAATCTTTTGTAGTTAAATTTTTGAATAAACCATTTCCTGAATCTCCAAAACTCATCGAAACTCTCATTCCATTTCCTCCTTGTTGATTATCTATTTTTTCGACTTTATTATAAGATGATTCGTTTTCATTGATTGTTAAGATAAAATCTTTTGGCTCTTGCATATTCTTAATCATGTCATTGTAAACATCAGTCGGAATTGTACTTTCTTTACCATTTGTAGAAAATTTTACAGAACCTTTAAATTCTTCTGCATTTACTTTTACAATCTCTTGATAATTCACTTCAAGCTTTTGTGCAAAAGAAATAGTGGTAAGTAGAACGAAATAAGTAAATAATGTAACTATTTTTTTCATTGTAGTTTGATTTGTTCTACAATGATAGTAATATTTTTATATTCTACAATAATAGAATTAAAAATTTATAGAAATTTTAAGAAATGATTTAATATTTGAAGACAGATTATTTTAAATCCTTAAAGTACTGACGTTTTTGTATGAAATACTGAAATGGCAATAATTCTTTATCTGAATAATTTTTGATTTGATGTTGTTGACGTTTTTTATACATTTTTATAAAACCAAAATAAAAATGCATATGTGATAAGAAAACAGCCCAAACATGTGGAAGTCCTTGTTTTGGTAAAAAGGCAACAGCAGCAATTCCATCCATAGAAAGACGAGTGAAAAGCATCGGAAAAAGTTTGTTTGTAGGTAGATTTTTAAGCATCATCCACAAACTATTTCGGTAATTTAGATACCATTTTTTTGGATTGGATTTATCCAAAGTTGCACCGCCCAAATGATAAACAGTTGATTCTCCACAATAATAAATTTTTCGCCCAGCATTGTTTAATCGCCAACACAAATCGATTTCTTCCATGTGTGCAAAGAATTCTTCGTCAAAACCATTTTGTTCAAAGAAATCTTTTTTTCGGATGAATAAACTTGCACCCGTAGCCCAAAAAATTTGTGTGGTGTCGTTGTATTGTCCATTGTCTTTTTCTAAAGTTGAAAAAACACGTCCTCGACAAAATGGATAACCAAATTTATCAATAAAACCTCCTCCTGCACCGGCATATTCAAAATACTCTTTGTTTTTGTAGTCTAATATTTTGGGTTGAATTGCGACGATATCAGGATTGTTGTCAAACAATTTTTCAATTGGTTCTATCCAATTTTCAGTTACTTCGACATCCGAATTTAATAAACAGAAATATTCTGCATCAATTTCTTTTAAACCTTCGTTATAGCCTTGTGCAAAGCCATAATTTCCTTTGTTCTGAATGATTTTGACAGAAGGAAATTGAGTTGTTAACAATTCGATTGAGTTGTCAGTCGACGCATTATCAATTACATAAATTGTTGCGTTTTTAGAATTGTTAATAACCGAAGGTAAAAATTGAGGCAATAATTTTTCGCCATTCCAATTTAGGATTGCAATTGCTGTTTTCATGAATATTTAAAATTACAAATCGGCATATTTCCAACGTTTGTGGCTCCAAAGCCAATTATCTGGATGTTGTTGAATGGTTTGTTCTAAATGATGAAAAAATTGATGAACAATTTCATTTTCTTCAAATTTTTCTTGTTGAGGTTGTAGTCGAATAAAAGTTGTGTGATAATGACCGCGTTTTATTTTTTCGGTTTGACAAAAGACAACAGCCATGTCTTTGCGGCGTGCAATTTTATCAAAACCATTAAAAACAGGCGTTCTCTGATTGAGGAAATCAATAAAATAGTGAACAGCCGATTGTTTTGGACTTTGATCTGCGACAAATAAATAGGCTAATTCTCCATCATTTGGAGCTTTCATCATAAAACGCAACACATCTTTCATATCTAACGCTTTTGTTCCGAAACGACCACGCATTGCATTGATTTTATCGTTCCAAAAAGGATTTCTAATTTTATGGTAGACAGCTGCACTTTCTTTTGTTGGTAAATGTTTTACCGTTCCAATAAACCATTCCCAATTGAAAATATGCCCACACATCATCATGACATCTCGTTTTTCATTTTTTATTTCATTAAAAACGTCGAGATTAGAATATGTAAATCGTTTGTCCAATTCTTCTTGAGAAATAGAAAAACTTTTTAAAGTTTCGACTAAATAATCACAAAAATTTGCATAAAATTTCTTGTGAATTACTTTGATTTCTTCCTGAGATTTTTCGGGAAAAGAGTTTTCTAAATTTGTTCTAATGACACGTCTTCTATAACCAATAACTGTGTATAGCAGAAAGAACAGAAAATCCGAGAATTTGTATAAAACCGAAAGAGGTAAACGTGAAATTTGATAAATTATGAAATAAAAAATGCTATTCATTTGACAAACAAATAAGCGACAAATTTACGAATTAAATTTGTTCGTTGCTTGCCAAATTGCATCTTTCGGAACTGGAGCTACAATTGTCATTTCTTCTTTTTTGACAGGATGTTCAAATGTAATGCGATGAGCGTGCAAACAAATGCTTCCGTCAGGATTAGAACGTTTAGCGCCGTATTTCAAATCGCCTTTGATAGGAGAACCAACAGAAGAAAGTTGCGCGCGAATTTGATGTGAACGACCTGTAAATAACTTCACTTCGACACAATGAAAAGAATCTAAAGCGCCTAAATAAGTGTATTCTAAAATTGCTTTTTTTGCATCAGCAGTAGGTTTAGAATAAACTGTTGTTTTATTATTTTTAGGATTTTTCTTTAGATAATGTTCTAAACGTTCAAAATCTTTTGGCGGTTTGCTTTGTACAATAGCACGGTAAACTTTGTCAATATTTCGTTTCTGAAACATTTCGTTCATTCGTGTTAAAGCTTTCGAAGTTTTAGCAAAAATCAACACACCAGAAGTTGGACGATCCAAGCGATGCACCAACCCTAAGAAAACATTTCCAGGTTTGTTATCGCGTTCTTTTATATAGTCCTTTAGACTATCGATAAGTGGAATGTCGCCTGTTTCGTCTCCTTGTGCTAATTCACCCGCTTTTTTGTTGATGATTAACAAATGATTATCTTCGAATAAAATTTCTGGATTCATGTTATTGAGAATAAGGTTTAGACTTAGAGAAAGTCAACCTAATTAATTAGAATTTATTTAATTTTTAATGCTTTTTTGAGTTTATTAATCTCAAAAATTGTAGCATTTAATTCTTCAAGAAGAAGATTTATTGTGTTTTCGTTAAAATATCCAACTTTCTGTCCATAATACAAATGAGATTTTGTTTCGAAAGCCGAACCTTTTGCGATTTCATAATATTTAACTTTATCATTAATACTAGATTTGCCAAAACCTTCAGCAATATTTGCTGAAATACTTTCTGCAGAACGTCTTATTTGTGATGTTAACCCATAATCTTCTGTTCGAGGTAAATTTGAACTTAACTCAAAAACTTGAACAGCGATATTCATTGCTTTTATCCAAATTGGCATTTCTGTGAAATCGTGATAAGGCATGTGGTAAGTTTAAGGTTTAGACTAAGATTAAGTTTAGAAAGAGGTTAAGATTGAGTTTTGTCTTTTCCTCAATCTCAACCTTAACCTTAATTTCTAATATTGTTCATTCGCATTTGGAAAGTCGCCCGATTTTACATCCGCAACATATTGTCCAATTGCTTGGTGAATTTGATCTTCTAAGTTTAAATATTTACGAACAAATTTTGGTTTGAATTCGTTGTTTAATCCCAACATATCATGTACAACTAAAACTTGACCGTCGCAACCTGCACCTGCACCAATTCCAATTGTAGGGATATTAACAGAGGCTGTTACTTTAGCAGCTAAATCAGCTGGAATTTTTTCCATTACTAATGAAAAACATCCTAATTCCTCTAATAATTTAGCATCGCTAATTAATTTTTCTGCTTCCGCATCTTCTTTTGCACGTACTTTATATGAACCAAATTGGTAAATAGATTGTGGTGTAAGACCTAAGTGTCCCATAACAGGAATACCAGCATTTACGATACGACGAATAGATTCTTCAATTTCTTTTCCACCTTCTAATTTGATCGCATGTGCACCAGATTCTTTCATGATTCGAACAGAAGACTCTAAGGCTTTTTGTGGATCAGATTGATAAGTTCCGAAAGGTAAATCAACCACAACCAAAGCACGTTTAGCTCCTCGAACGACACATTGAGCATGGTAAATCATTTGATCCAAAGTAATTGGTAAAGTAGTTTCGTGACCAGCCATTACATTCGCTGCAGAATCACCAACTAAAATAACTTCAGTTCCAGCCGCATCTACAAGCGAAGCGATTGTAAAATCGTAAGCCGTTAACATCGAAATTTTTTCTCCGGTAAATTTCATGTTACGCACAGTTTCGGTAGTGATACGTTTGATTTCTTTATTTACAGACATTACGTTTATATTTTTAACTTTTGTAAAGTTAATTTGAATATTAAGACAGAACTAATTTTGACTGATATTTTTTCCAGTTTGACAGATGAGGAATAAGATAAACGGTTAGTTAAAAATGAAATAACAATTTTCACAATTTTGTAAAAGTAAATATACTTGTCTATTTGCTCATTTTTAGTAAATTGGTGTTCGAATTGAGAGAATTTCACTAAATTTGTTCTCTTAAACTAATTTTAAATAACCATAAATGAAAATAGCAATAGTGGGGACAGGCTACGTTGGTCTGTCTAACGCAATTTTATTAGCTCAGCGTAATGAGGTAGTGGCGTTAGATGTTGTTCCAGAAAAGATTGCAATGCTCAATGCAAAAAAATCTCCAATTGAAGATAAAGAAATTATAGATTTTTTGCAGAATAAGGAGCTTAATTTTCTTGCGACTTTAGACAAAGAAACTGCGTATGCAAATGCAGAATATGTGATTGTTGCAACGCCTACGGACTACGATCCAAAAACAAATTATTTTAATACATCAAGCGTAGAATCGGTTATAAAGGATGTAAAACAATATAATCCGAATGCTGTAGTTATAATAAAATCGACTGTTCCTGTTGGTTTTGTTGAAGATTTAAAATCACGATTAGACTATCAAAATATTATTTTTTCTCCTGAATTTTTGCGAGAAGGAAAAGCTTTATACGACAATTTGTATCCATCAAGAATTATTATCGGTGAGCAAAGCGAAAGAGCAGAAGTTTTTGCGAATTTGTTAAAAGAAGGAGCAATTAAGAAAGATATTCCGACGTTGTTTACACATTCAACCGAAGCAGAAGCAATCAAATTATTTTCGAATACATATTTAGCTTTGCGTGTCGCTTATTTTAATGAGTTAGATAGCTATGCGCAAACATTCAACTTGGATAGTAAACAAATTATCGAAGGAGTTGGTTTAGATCCTCGTATCGGTTCGCATTACAACAATCCATCGTTTGGTTATGGTGGATATTGTTTGCCAAAAGATACGAAGCAATTATTGGCTAATTATGATGCAGTTCCGAATAATATTATTCAAGCAATTGTTGATGCAAACAGAACGCGAAAAGATTTTATTGCAGATTCTATCATTGCAAAAAATCCTAAAAAAGTTGGTGTTTACCGCTTAATTATGAAATCAGGTTCAGATAATTTTAGAGCATCAGCAATTCAAGGAGTAATGAAACGTATCAAAGCAAAAGGAATTGAAGTGGTGGTTTATGAACCAGTTCTGAAAGAAGATTCTTTCTTTGGATCGAAAGTGATGAATGATTTTGAAGCTTTTAAACAAGAATGTGATGTGATTATCTCGAATCGAAATGCACCTGAATTAGCTGACGTGAAAGAGAAAGTTTATACGCGCGATTTGTTTGGAAACGATTAAAAATAACAACTATAAAATACTATGAAAACTATTTTAATTACAGGTGGAGCTGGATTTATCGGTTCTCACGTTGTAAGAGAATTTGTCTTAAAATATCCTGAAACGAAGATTATCAACCTTGATGCATTGACATATGCAGGAAATTTAGAGAATTTGAAAGATATCGAAAGTAAATCAAATTATGAATTCGTAAAAGCTGATATTACTGACGCAAAACATATATTAGAAGTTTTTGAAAGACATCAGCCAGATGGTGTTATTCATTTAGCTGCCGAATCTCACGTGGATCGTTCGATCACAAATCCATTAGACTTTGTGATGACAAATGTGATTGGAACAGTAAACTTATTGAATGCTGCAAAAACAATTTGGAACAATAATTTCGAAGGAAAACGTTTTCATCATGTTTCTACAGATGAGGTTTTTGGCGCTTTGGGTGATGAAGGATTCTTTACGGAAGAAACATCGTATGATCCGCATTCACCATATTCGGCATCAAAAGCATCTTCGGATCATTTTGTAAGAGCTTATCATGATACCTATGGTTTACCAATTGTGATGACAAATTGTTCGAATAATTATGGGCCAAATCATTTTCCAGAAAAATTAATTCCGTTGTGTATTCATAATATTTTGAACGGAAATCCGCTACCTATTTATGGAGATGGAAAATATACACGCGATTGGTTATTTGTAATCGATCATGCAAAAGCGATTGACTTGGTTTTCCACGAGGGAAAAAATGGAGATTCTTACAATGTAGGAGGTTTCAACGAATGGAAAAATATCGATTTGGTAAAAGAATTGTGTAAACAAATGGACGAAAAATTAGGTAAAGAAGCGGGAACTTCAGAACAATTAATCACTTTTGTGAAAGATCGTCCAGGACATGATTTACGTTATGCAATTGATGCGACTAAAATCAACGAAGAATTAGGCTGGAAACCAAGTGTGACGTTTGAGCAAGGTTTGAGCCTAACAATTGATTGGTTTTTATCAAACAAAGAATGGCTGGACAATGTAACATCTGGCGATTATCAAAATTATTACGAAAAACAATATAATTAAATAGTTTTAGGTTCTGGAAAAAGAACCTAAAATTTTAAACAACCTAAATTTATTTATTTTATGAGTTTAAACTCAGAAACAAATCAAAGTTGGTCTAACGTAATTACTTCAAAAAATAGTTTATTTTCTTTAAATTTAAAAGAAGTTTGGCGTTACCGAGATTTGGTTTATATGTTAGTGAAACGTGATTTTATTACGTCTTTCAAACAGACTATATTGGGGCCGATTTGGTTTTTTATCAATCCGATTCTTACAACAGTAATGTTTGTTATTATTTTTGGAAGAGTGGCGGGATTATCAACTGATGGAACTCCAATGTTTGCTTTCTATTTGGCAGGGAATATACTGTGGAATTATTTTTCTTCCTGCTTAACAGGAACAGCTTCTGTTTTTAGAGGAAATGCTTCTATTTTTGGGAAAGTTTACTTTCCTCGTTTGGTCATGCCACTTTCTGTTGTAACGTCTAACTTAATGCGATTCGGTGTTCAGTTCACATTATTTATTATAGTTGTGTTGTATTATTATTTTACTGGTGCATCTATAGAACCAAATATGTGGTTATTAGCAACACCATTTTTGATTATTTTAATGGCTGCATTTGCACTAGGAACAGGAATGATTTTATCATCTTTAACAACGAAATACCAAGACGTAAACATGTTATTGGGATTTGGTGTTTCATTAGCTATGTACGCGACACCGGTCATAATGCCCTTATCATCTTTTCCTGATAAATATAGATGGTTAGTTGAATTAAATCCTTTAACAGGCATTTTTGAATGTTTCAAATATGGATTTTTAGGTAAAGGAGATTTTACAATTGGTTTATTAGGTTACTCAACGTTGGTGATTTTTGTTCTTTTAGTAATTGGAACATTGATTTTCAATAAAGTAGAAAAATCATTTATGGATACTGTTTAACTTTTTAAGAATTTAATTATGTCAAAAAATATAGTTTTAGATGTTGAAAATGTTTCGAAACAGTATCGTTTAGGTGAAGTAGGAACAGGTTCGTTGCAACATGATATGAAGCGTTGGTGGGCGAATGTTACAGGAAAAGAAGATCCTTATCTTAAAATAGGCGAAACTAATGATCGTACGCAAAAAGGAGACTCAGATTATGTTTGGGCGCTAAAAGATATTAACTTTCAAGTGGAACAAGGACAGGCTGTTGGGATTATTGGACGTAATGGAGCTGGTAAATCAACATTGTTGAAATTACTTTCTCGCGTTACTAAACCAACAACTGGTTCTATTAAGTATAAAGGACGTATTGCTTCTTTGTTAGAAGTTGGTACAGGTTTCCATCCTGAAATGACGGGACGTGAAAATATTTATTTGAACGGAGCAATTCTTGGAATGACGCGTAAAGAAATCACACGCAAGTTCGATGAAATTGTAGATTTTGCAGGCGTAGAACGTTATATTGATACACCTGTCAAACGTTATTCTTCGGGGATGTATGTTCGTTTAGCTTTTGCTGTAGCCGCGCACTTAGAATCTGAAATTTTAATTGTAGATGAAGTGTTAGCGGTTGGTGATGCCGAATTCCAAAAGAAATGTCTTGGGAAAATGGGAGATGTTACAAAAGGAGAAGGTCGTACCATTTTGTTTGTGAGCCATAATATGACGGCAGTAAAAGAGTTATGTAATACAGGTATTCTAATGAAATATGGAGAAGTGAGTTACAAAGGTGATATGCTTGAAACTATTTTAGAATACCAAAAAGATTACGAATTATCGAATAGCTATATTGCTCAAAATTTGGATGAAGCTGTAGGGAATACTAATATTAAAATTCTTGAATTTTCGGCGAAACCAATAGAAGGCAAAATAATAGATGTAGAGTCTGGAATTCGTGTTAAACTTCAATTTTATAATGCTCAACCTAATATTAATCTTGACGCAACTTTTGAATTGCGTAATTTTGAAGAGCTTGTTTTATATCATGTAGGGAAATTAGTGACTGAAAATAATGACTCTAAATCAGGAATATATACAATTGAGTTTGATATGCCTGCAGGTATGTTGAATGCTGGAAATTATTATTTCAAGCTAATATTTGGGAAAAATCAATCTGAAGCATTGTTTAATATAGACAACCTAATTGGTTTTGAAGTAGAGAATGTAAAAGTAGGAACAAAAACACATATTTATCCAGGGATTATTCGTCCTAATTTTGATTATAAAGTAGATTTTCAATTATGAAACCACAAATCATAACTTTAGATAAAATAGGTTCATCACAGCTTGGATATATAACTATTGCTGAAGCTCAAAAAAATATTCCCTTTGATATAAAAAGGGTTTATTGGACCTATTATACACCGCAAGATATTGTGCGTGGAGGGCATGCGCATAAAATTTTGGAGCAAGTAATATTTGCTGTTTCTGGAACAATTACATTCAATACAGAGGATCAAAATGGAAATAAAGACACCTTTGTACTAGATCATCCTAATAAAGGACTTTATATACCTAAATTAATTTGGCGTGATATTCATTTTACACATAATGCAGTTTTATTGTGTTTAGCTTCTGAACATTATACAGAAGAAGATTATTTTAGAGATTTTAATGAATTTAAATCTTATTCAAAATGATTAATGTACTGATAACATCTTTTGGTTCTAATACAAGTATTGGCGTTGCAAAATGTCTGAAAGATGATGGATGTTTTATAATAGGAACTGATAGTAACCCTTTTTATGAATGCAACGGTTTCAAGTTTGCGAATATTATAGAGCAATTACCTTATTATAATAATCCTTTGTATGAGGAAAAATTATTAAGAATAGTAAAAGATCATAATATAAATTGTATAATACCAATTCATGATAAAGAGATAGAAGTTATTTCGAAAATGAAAGACGAGGGAAGATTAGAAAATGTAAATGTTTCAGTCAACCAGTTTTCTATTGTAAAATTATGTAATGATAAGGCTCAAATAAATGAGTTATTAAAAGAAATTATTCATGTGCCTAAAGTTTATACTGAACTTTCTGAAGATATAAATTTTCCTATTATCATTAAAGATAACGATGGTGTTAGTAGTAAAGACATTAAAGTAATCTTAAATAAAGATGATTTCAAAGAAAAAGATTTTACAAATAAAATTATTCAGGAATATATTAACGGAGAAGAATATACTGTAGATTGTTTTTCGAGTTATTGTGATGATAATCTTTTTTATTACGCTGTAAGAAAAAGGGTTGAAACTAAATCAGGAATGAGTGTCAAGAGCGTCATTGTAGAGAATTTTACGATTGGAGAATGTTGCAAAAAAATTCACGAAATACTAGGTTATAAAGGTGTTTCTAATATACAATTTATAGTAAAAAATGACATTCCATATTTTATTGAAATTAATCCTCGATTTGCAGGAGGAGGAATTTTAACCTATAAATCAGGGTATAACTTTCCATTGATGACGATTAATGAACTTTGTAATAATAAGATCGATTCTGAGGCTAAATTACAAATTGGGAATAAAATGGTAAGATATTATGAAGAAACCTTTTTTAATGAATCCAACGATTGTATTAGACTTTGATGATACTTTAATTGATACAAAGCAGAGACAGTATCAGGTAATTAAAACATTTTTCAATTCCTACCAAATAGAGATAAGTGATTTTGAGAATTATCTAAAATATCGAATATTAAACAAAGCAAGTAATACAGATTTTGCTAGTCAATATTTGAATAATGAAATACAATTAGAAGATTACAAAAACTATTTCAAAACCAGAATAGAATCTGATGATTTCTTAAAATATGACCAACTAATTGTTGAGGTAGAATTATTAAAAAAGATTTCTTTAAACTATAAATTAGTACTACTATCATTAAGAACACATTATAATCAAGGAGAAAAGCAGCTTAGTCAATTAGGACTAAAAGAATATTTTTCGGAAATTTATTTTTTAAAACATCATGAAATAAATCCTAAAACGGATATTTTAATTAACTTAAAACAAAAGTTTTATCCTGTTACCTTTATTGGTGATACTATTAGTGATTATGAAGCTGCAAATAAAAGTGAAGTAGATTTTTACGGAGTTAATACAGGATTATTTTCTCTGTCTAATAATATAAATACTTTTGAAGATATTAATCAATACTTAATAACTAAACTATAAAATACGGATGACAAAATTTAGCCAAGAAAAATTAGAAAATGTTGCAGAAAACAGCCTTTATACAACGTTTACGAATAAAATGACAATAGAATATTCTTTTGAAGTTTTCAAAAGATTTTTAAAAAAAGGAAGTATTTTGGAGTTGGGGCCAGCTGAAGGTCTAATGACAAACTTTCTTAAAGATTTAGATCAAAACTTAACAGTAATAGAAGGTTCTAAAATTTTTGCAAATCAATTAAAAGATAAGTACCCAAGTATTCATGTAATTAATAGCTTATTCGAAGAAGCTGAACCTAATCAGAAGTTTGATAATATTGTATTGGGACATGTATTAGAGCATGTTGAGGATCCTCATATTTTACTTAATCATATAAAACCATGGTTAAAAGAAGATGGCGTTATATTATGTGCTGTTCCTAACGCACGATCATTACATAGACAAGCAGCTGTTGAAATTGGTTTTATTAGTAGTATTTTCGAGATGAGTGAAAAAGATATTCATCATGGACATATGCGTATTTATACTCCTGAAACATTACAAGAAGATTTTCTTAAGGTAGGTTATAAAGTTGAACATAGAGGTGGCTATTGGTTAAAACCATTAACAGATAGTCAACTAGAAGTTGTTTTAGATGAATCTATGTTGAGAGGATTTATGAAATTAGGGGAATCTTATCCAGATATAGCGGGGGAGATTTATATAGTAGCCAAAGTCTAATTTTATATGAAGGAAATATTTAGAATTGATGATAATATTTTTTATCATTCAAAATGGCAAGATAGATCAGCTTCACAAAAATTCAAACATTCCCTTATTTTACCTATAAACACTTATTCTCCTTGGAATGGTGATAGCGATTTCGTGTCAGCTTATGAAAAAGCAAAAAACAATACTTTGTTAGACATTTATAGATGTTATGAACTTTGGGATCTTGCAAAACAATACTCCAACAAAGATGGAGATATATTAGAGGTGGGCGTTTGGCGAGGAGGATCTAGCTTATTGTTAGCAAGTGCAGATAATGGAAAAGGTCATGTGTTTTTATGTGATACTTTTTCTGGAGTTGTAAAAGCATCAGATAAAGATAGTATTTATAAAGGAGGAGAACATGCTGATACTTCAGAGGAAGAAGTAAAACAACTTTTCGCAACTGCAGGTATTTCCAATTACTCAATTTGTAAAGGGATATTCCCAGACGAATCTGAACAAAATGTAACCTCAGAAAAATTCAAAATTTGCCATATAGATGTAGATGTTTATCAGTCTGCAAAGGATATTTTTGAATGGGTACATCCTAAGTTAATAAAAGGGGGAGCTGTTATTTTTGATGATTATGGATTTGCAGCGTGTGAAGGAATCACAACTTTGGTGCATGACATAATTTCAGAATACCAAAATTACATCAAGATTTATAATATTAATGGGCATGCTATTTTAATAAAAACAGATGATTAAATTCCTAGACTTACAAAAAATAAATCTATTATATCAACAAGAAATTGAACAAAAGCTATTAGATGTTTTTCGTTCGGGTTGGTATCTAATGGGCGAAGAAGTAAAAAACTTCGAGAATAATTTGGCAAATTATATTGGAGCAAAACATGCAATAGGAGTGGCTAATGGTTTAGATGCTTTGCGCCTTATTTTTAGAGCGTATATAGAACTTGGTGTGATGAAAGCTGGCGACGAAGTTATTGTTCCTGCGAATACGTATATTGCTTCAATTCTAGCACTTTCAGACAATGGATTATTTCCCGTTTTGGTAGAGCCAGATGATACGACTTTCAATCTAGATATTACGAAGATAGAAGCTGCCATTACAACTAAGACTAAAGCAATCCTGATCGTTCATTTACAAGGAAGAATTGTTTTTAGTGAAGAATTGAAATCTATCACAGCTAAACATAATCTGAAGATTGTCGAAGATAATGCACAAGCAATTGGGGCTACTTGGCAAGATATTAAATCTGGAAATTTGGGAGATGCAGCAGGATTTAGTTTTTATCCTGGGAAGAATCTTGGTGCGTTAGGAGATGCGGGTGCAGTTACGACAAATGATGACGAACTTGCAAAAACTATTCGTGCAATTGCCAATTATGGATCTAACCAAAAATATGTGAATATCTATAAAGGATTAAATTCTCGCTTAGATGAATTGCAAGCTGCTGTTTTGGATGTGAAACTAAAATACATTGACAACGAAAATGAAGCTCGCAGAATAATTGCAAAACGTTTTCTTTCAGAAATCAACAATCCAAAAATTATTCTTCCTGAAAATCCTAAAGATGAAAACGAACATGTATGGCATGTTTTTGTCGTAAGATCTACAGATCGAGATCAACTACAAAACTATTTGAACGAAAAAGGAATACAAACCATCATACATTACCCTATTCCACCTCATCATCAAGAGGCTTACAAAGAACTAAAAGATTTATCTTTTCCAATAACTGAGGCTATGCATAACGAAGTATTGAGCTTGCCTATTTCTTCAATATTGACGGATGAAGAAGTGAGTGAAATTATTAATGTAGTGAATCAGTTTTAATATAGATATGTCTGTTATTCAGGAAAATAATCGTTACTTAAAAAAGAATATTAAAATTGCAAAATTATTATACCATCAAGGATTATATGAAGATTGTATAAATCAAATAGAAAAAACGGCTCAATTTGCGTGGCATTTTTATTCAGGAATATATAGGAGTAATAAGTTAGAAAACCTTTTAAATGATATAGGTAGCCAATTAGTGTATAATAATTCTAAAAAAATTATAAGAAATAATTTAGGGAAATTTAAAATTATTCATATATGTTCAGAAGTATATGAGACAGGAGGTCATACAAAGTTAATGTATAATTGGATAAATGTTGATAGCGAACATGATCACTCTATTGCAACTACAAGATTAAGTTTAGATCAACTTAAAAATCTGACAAAGTTTTATACGTCCTCTATTAATGAAAGTAATTTATATTCTGTTAAAACAGATTCTAAAATAGAGAGTGCAAAACAATTGACTAATATACTCTCTGAAGGTTATGATTTAATAGTCTTACATACACATCCAGATGATTGTTTGGTGAATTTAGTATTTTCTAATCCTCAATTAGAAATACCCGTTTTTATGGTGAATCATGCCGATCATGTTTTTTGGTTAGGTGCTTCTGTAATAGATGTTTTATTACAGATTAGGGAAACGAATATATCTGCAGACAAATTAAGAAGACAATTGAAAAATCAATTTTTTCTACCAATACCTATTGTTCTTGAAGAAAATAAAACACCAAATGTTTTAAAAGATTATAAAATAATTAATTTGCTATCTACAGGCTCTTACTACAAATATCTACCTGATGGTAAATACAATTTTCTTGAAGAGATGAAACGATTAGTCAATAAGTTTCAGAATGTAGTTGTTCATATAGTAGGTATTGATAAAGATTCAGACTATGCACTACAATATAAGCACGAAAGAATAATTTACCATGGATTAATAAACCAAGAAAAATTAGAAATAATAGAAGATAAAACAGATATATACTTAGAAGGGTTTCCTACTCCATCTTTTATGTCTTTGTTAAAACCAGCATTAAAAAAAATACCTTTTCAGTTACATTATAATCCTTCTTTAGTTTATAAATTATTTAATGATGATTCAGAATATTATATAGATTATCCTAATAATATAGAAGAATGGAGAAAGGCTATAGAAAAATTAATAAATAACGAGGAATATAGATCAATAGTAGCTCAAAAACAATTTGAATATGTTAGCCAATCTTATCAGTTGTCCTCTTGGAAAGAAAAAATAGCTGAATTATATAAAAACTCTAAGATACTCGTTCATCATATAAATAAAGAGAATAAAGATATTTATATTGAGGGCGAAAATGAATCTAAAATAGCTTTATTAGAATATGATGTGAAAATTTCACATTTTCAGTATACCGAAAAACTTAATTTACTAAGTAAGTTGCAAGTATATTACTATAGTAAGCATAAACACAATAAAATACATTATCAATTAAGTTCAGGAATTTATTATTATCTTAAAAATAAAGACACTCGTTTTTTTTAAATTATATATATCATGAGTATTGAAAGAAGCTCTAATAACTTTGATTTTCTACGACTTATCTTTGCAAGTCTTGTAATAGTTTCACATTCATTTCCTCTAACAGGGAAACAAGAATGGTTTGAAGTGCATACAAATGGACAATTTGGATTAGGAAGCCTTTCTGTTAATATATTTTTTGTCCTAAGTGGATATTTAATTTTTATTAGTTTAAAATATAGCAAAACTATAAAAAATTATCTTTGGAAAAGATTATTAAGATTGTAAATCGTCAGCAAAAA
>NZ_DLJI01000056.1:0-18024 GCF_002484185.1 Empedobacter sp. UBA7620
TTCTATCACTTTTTTATTCATTACTTATCTATTTTAATTATCAGTATTCATATGCCCTTCGGGGAAATGAGCAAAAAAGTAATCAAAAAACTCTTGGCCGTAAACCTCTCTACTAAAAATGTTTTCACTCCACTAAACTTTTTACAAACCCTACGGGCTAAAAACTTTTTAACGTTACATTCAACCATTTTCTTAACGTGAGAGTTTTAATGCCAGTTTCTTCATCCTTTTTCAATATTCAAATTCGTTATCACTTTCAACAACTCTAATATCTCAATTCTCAATTCTCATATCTAACATCTAATCTGTACTTATTACATACTACAATCCTCTCAATACTAAAATCTCACGTCTCATATCTAAATAAAAGGTAGCAGAACCCCAATAAATTTGGAAAATGATATGAAAGGCATTACTTTTAATGTGCGAAAAAAAGAGTATAACCTAGCTGTCAAAGTCTCCTTACCGAGGCTCTGATAGAGAGCGTGTAAAAAAAGGATAGTCCTTTTCTTTACGATCCGTTAAATGTTATAAAACGGAGATTTGTTCTTTAAAAGAATTAGTAACACCAACAGACTTTGTCTGGCGGTTTTTTACGGATGAATGGAAATTGTTTCGTTCTCATTTTGTGTTGGGTTTTATGGAACGATGTTACTCGTATATGAAGAATTTCTTGAAAAAAAGCAAGGCGACTTCACACTTTAGTACCGAGGGCGACCAAACCCTACTTAAATAAATTTAAGCTTCTACCTAAAGCATATGTGAAAACCGCCCATGCCGTATGCGAAAGTACGAAACTTTTGAGACATGGAGCGATTTCACGATACTCTCGATAGAAAATTGGTCGTTTCGGTTCGAGATTACATCGTTTTAATTATGACTATTAAAAGTCTAACTATCAATTCGCTTATACAAATATAACAATATTTTTTAATTATAGGGATATATCCCTAAAGAAATTTTTAATAATAATCTCAATTTGCTTTGAAATACTGTAGAAATGGATATAACAGACGAATTTTTAATTGAAATAGGAAAGCAAATTTCATATCTTAGAGAAAAAAACAATCAAACTTTAGATGATTTAGAATATTTAAGCGGAATTGATTCAAGCGATATTAATAAATATGAAAAAGGAAAAACGAACTTAACTATACGTAATTTAATTCGAATATCTAAAGCTTTAAATGTTCATCCAAAAATTCTTTTAGATTTCGATTTTGATTTAAATAAATATAATAATGAATAAAGGCTCCTTATTAGAGCCTTTATTCATTCAACTTCCGCCAATTTCCTTGCGATTTCTAATTTTTCTTGAAGCAAGCTAATCTCTTCTTGCATTTTCAATAATTCTTGTTGCAAAGATTCATTGGTTTGCAATGTACTTTCCAGTTTATACAGACACAATTCATTAATCTGTTCCTCCTCTTTCTTGCACCCCATGAATAAGGTAGTAGATAATACAATGGTAAAATAGAAATACTTCATATTATCATTTTTTGTAAAACACTAATTTACATAATAATATGATGTAATAACAAAAGACAGCCATCATTAGAAGAACTGATAGAAATTGCAAAATTATTTAGAGTAAGTATATATGATTTAACAGAACCAACAATTTGGGACAACGAAAAATCTGAAACTTACGAGGAGTTTGTAAAAAAAGTAAAAGACATTAAATAATTAAAAACGGTTAGTTTAAAATAAAAATCTTAAATTCGAAATGAATATAAGTCATAGGCATGACGTTCATTTATTACTCAGGTGTTAGATTTTAGATTAAAAGTTCACCTGAGTTTTTAATTAGGATTGCTGTTCTTACTGTAAAAGAACTATGTAAATCAAATCCTTTTAAAGATCATGTTCATTTTGGATTAGTTGGTGATTCAAAACAGAATAAGATAACATTAAAAGGGCTCGTTGATACTTTAATTAAATTTGATTTTGTAGGTAATGAAAAAAATATTTTTGGACAAAAAGTGACAAATAAAAAAGAAATAAATCAATTGAGCTCAAACTTAAAAGAAATATTTACTATAGGGAATAAAATACTGCAGAATAAAGATTATTAACTATCTAATCGAGGCATAGATTTGGTTTTAGGATTTATTTCAAACTTAATTTTAGAAGAAAACTTTGATGAAGAAAATAACTATATAGATAATAAAGAAACTATCTTATCTAATAAATCCACTCGCTTTTTTCATGTATTGAATGCAAATACAGATAATCTAAATAACAAGAAACTTTACGGTGGATCAGCTTTCAAGGGTGCATACGAATATATTAGAAAAATATTTGATAAAACAATTTCTGATTCACTAGAACCTGAAGCTTCAGGGATAACATTAAATAATGAAGTAGAGTTGGAAGAAATACAAAACTTAGAATAAGAACATTAGTAATAAAAAAGTGCATTCATGAACGAATGCACTTTTTTATTATATCATCTAAATATTTCATTTCTATACATTTTTTGCGAAAAGCTATAAAGTTCTCTTCAGAATTTTGTAATCTCTTTAGAAATGAATTCATAGTTTGAGATATTGCAACTTTTTGATCATCAGTATTGTTAAATGTAGCAAAAGCTAATATAATGTCATTTTCAAAATCATCTAGTATTTTTTTTCTTTCATCATTCAAATGATCTCGGTCAAGTTTACAGGTCTGAATCGTATAAATTCCTCTAGGGTTATTACTTGAGATTTTACCATTCTTGGAGAAAGTAAAAATCGAACTAGGGTCAATTACTTCAGGGTTTATAAGTAGAGGTTGTTCAATTACATCATAATGAGATGAATAATTATTATAGCTATTTAAAAAAACATTAGCATAGGTAGCAATTGGTCCAATCGTTTGAAAATTATTCCCTTTAAATTGATTACAATTTGGACAAGCTAATAGTAAGTTATCCCAACTAAAAGCTAACCAATAATAAATAGCTTTAGGTCGATAATGTTCTATATGGAGCTGTTCCACTTTATTTTCACAAAATGCACATTTTCCATTATAGATTACTTTTAATTTTTCTTTAGTATCAGAATATTTATACCTATTATTATAAGGTGCTGTATCAATATAGGAAATGCTATCTATCAACTCTTGTCTTTTTGTGTGTGTATTACTTCCAATGGTTCCAGAAGTATGAACTAAGGATTTAGGAACATCATTTAAATTTTTTGAAACTTTAATCATAATTTTCAAAAACACTTTTAATTAGTTCATCGATTTCTTCTTCAGATAGAGGAGTAGATCTTTTTGCCTTTTTCTCCTGGATTCTTTGCTTTGCAATTTTATGGATTCTTGATGTCAAATCATCATCATTCGTATCGGGTTCTTCATTGTTGTTTGACAAGCGGGCATTTTCTAAACCAAAAAGTGAAGATGTTACCAATGTATTCAACATCATATGGTTCATGTCTTTTCTAAAATAATCGTCTGTAATACTAGTATTACCTGTTTCAGAATTTCTAAATACCTTATATATAATGGCGTCATCTGAAGCCCCTTGTATAATTGTAGGACTATGTGTTGTAAATATAAATTGAATATTAGGGAATAACTTTCTAAGCTTTTGAACCAATGTTAATTTCCACTTAGGATGTAGATGAGAATCTATCTCGTCTACAATAACAATAGCAGGTGTTCTAAAAATATCTTCCCCCGATTTTGTGATTTTTGTTAATCTATATAGCAAATCCACAACAAAAATGGTTACACTTCTATATCCTTCTGATAACTGATCAAACTGTAGCTCCTTTCCTTTTTCTTTAAATATTAAATCAGTTCCTTGTAGTTCTGGCTTTACATTGTTTTCTAAGATTTCGGATAATGTTTTTTCTATTACTTCAAATGAAGAAAATCTAAAATCTTCACTTTTACTAAGATCTAAAAGTTTTTGATCCTTTAGCCATTTCTCAGGGCTCATTAATTTTTCTTCTGTTGAAAATAAAGACATAAAACCATATTCTTCATGGTCGTCACTAGAATAACGTCCTCTATGAGTACCATAAGCAAAGAAGTTAGGAAGGTGTTTAGTTTCTGAGGCTTTTACTTTTGTACCAAATTTATTATCTAAACTATCTTTAGCATGTAAAAGAAGTTTTGGATTGTTGTTTATCATATCAGCAACTCTACCTGTTTTCTCTTGTTCAGTATTTTTTAAAATATAATGTTGGTTAAATGCTAAATATATCCCCATAAGAATCAATGATTTACCATCTCCATTTTCTCCTAGAAAATATATTTCTTTTGAGTTATCTAAATGAATATACATTTTATCATAAACAGAGTAAAAACTTTCTATTGAAAATTCTTTAATATAAGGATAATTTGAAAATTTTTGTTTTTCAATTTTAGTTGCAGATTCAAGCCAATCTATAAAAAAATCTTCTTCACAGCTAAAAACTTTAGAAAGATTTAAATACTTGACAATTTCTAAATAATTTGTTTCGTTAATTTCTATATCAACAATTTTATCTAAACGCTCTATTAACAATTGTTTAAATAATTTACCTACTTGGATATTTTGAAAAATAACATCAAATTCATAAGGAACTACTTTGGTTCTCCTATGCTTAGGACTTGCAGCTTCGGATTCAACTAAGCAACTTCGGATATTAGTATACATTTTTCCCTCATCAATAAGAAAAATTCCTTTAAAATTATCTTTAGAGTATTTATCTCTAAATAATTTAATTACCTCATGATGAGTTAAAATAACAGAAAATAAAGCGAAAATTTTCTTTTCTTTTGGATATTTAAATATTTCCAACCAATACGTAGGTAAAGAATCTATATTTAATTCTTTAACTCCTAAAAAAGCTTTTAATATAGGTATGTTTATTATACTAGTTTGATTTAAATATGATATTAAAGTTTCTTTATCATATAATACCTCCATAACACGAACAATATCATACTTAGTCCAAGAAGTAGTTAACTTTTCTAAATTAATTTCCATAAATTACTTTAATCGTTAAAAGTTGCAATAATCAAAATTTCTTTTACTGGAATACTTTTTTCACCTTTTCTTCCCATACGACTATGAAGATAATCCTTTTCTTTTAGCTCTACAGTATAATCTTTACTAAATTTTGATCTAGCTAATTTAAGTAATTCTTCAATTGTGACTACACCTCCATCACTATAACTTAAAACTAAATGGCTTTGTTTTTTATTAATTAAAGTAAACATTTTTCCAAAAGCGTCCATTGCTTCGGAACTTTTACTAAACGGTGATTGATGTCTATCTGTTCTATATCTTCCTTTAAATTTTGTTTCAGGATAATCATATTTTACAATAGTTTCAAGTGCATGATAGAATCTCGAATAATGTACATTCGCATATGGTGGATCGGCATAGACTAAACTATTCGGTTTAATATCTTTTAATATTTTTTCAAAACTTAAATTATTTACTTCAAAATTATATATCTGATTTCTATCGTATTCAAATAATTGATTCAACTTCATCAAAAACAAGCTATAAACATCTTTAAGGCGATAATTCAAAATATCTCTCATATTCTTTTCGTCCTTTACCGTTCTATACTGAGCAAAATGTCCTGTACTCTGAGAAGAATAAGACATAGCAAACATTAAAGAACCAATAAGTAATTCATAAATATTATTATTTTTGTATTTCTGAGATGAACGATATATTGAATCAATCCATAAACATTGTTCGAAAGACCAATATGTACCTGAATATGTTTTCACAAATAAGTGATTATCGTCATTATTGAAATTGATATTTAATAATTCTTTTTCTTGATTTTCAATTTCAATAAATTCTTCTATGTCAAGTGTATTTGTATATGAATAAAATAAATTATATTTATTTTTAAAATAATTTACATATTCTAAAGTGTTTTTCTGAAATAATTTAACATCAAATTCATTTACATTTATTTTATTCAAATAAGATTTTGCAAGTACTGTTGAATATTCTTGTATATCATTAACTATAACATTATATTTTCTGTTAAGGTACGCAGACACTATTGTAGTTCCTGCAAATATATCATAAACATTCCCATTGAAATTTTTATTATCTATATTTTCAATAATATACTCAATAATACTAGTTTTAGCTCCCATATATTTTATAAGATGGGGTGGTGTTAAATTCTTTTTTTCCTTTTGTTTAGACATTTTTACTTACGCTTTTCATAAAGGAAAAGCTTTGCAATTTAATAATTTCTAATCAGACGATCCCTCTGAAATAACATATAAAAATATTTCAAACTAGATAATTAATTTTATCTGTACTTTAAAAATAAAAAGTAATTTCTTAAATTCAAATAGAACTTATTAATAAGTAACAATTTAATATAATTATTAAAATTTTCTTTTGATTTATTCTTACTAAGCGAAATTTTTGTATTTACGGGAAACCGTAGTTTTTTGTGAGATGGTTGTTGTATGTTTGGACTACATTTTTCAAAATGTAGATATATATGTTTTGATAAAAACGATGTTAGCGGAACTCAGAACAAAAAATAAAAATTTAATTTATGGCAAGAGCAGTATTATTACACGAAAATGATAATGAAAGAGAATACCAATTATCTAATGGTAGAGTTATTAAAATAAGAATTGATGATGATTCTGAAATAGTATATTTAGAAAATGGTGAAGTAATTGGTAATTATGAAGATTTTGTATTTATTGAAGATGAATTTGATTCATCTAAATATTTATTAGCAAGAATGTATGTTCCAATTACTGGTCAAGGATTAGGAAGAGCTACAATTGAATTTTTTTCAGATTATTATGATGCAACAATTTGGGCAAGAAGTAATGATGGAATTGTTCGCGAAGATGGAAGCCATCTTACCGAAGATGCTCCTGGATTTGTTACTAAAATGATTGAAGAAGGTCTAATCATAGACAATGAATTAGATAATTCTTATGACGATTACGAATGAATAACTTCTGCTAACGGTTGCTGGATTTGCTACAGTGAAAAATATAGCAACTAAGTTCGTGTATTTTTTATTTAGCAAATCTGATGATGTACGCAGTTCGGAGCAATAGCGGAGAATTGCGTCACACATGTGTAACTGTTGCTCAACTTCGATTTTGGCTATATGAACACAAAATAGTATAAATAATAACCTCTTTAGAAGAAATTTTATGGAGGTTTATTTAATTTTTTTTAAAAAAAACAATACTATTTTAACGCATTATAATTCTTTTTAAATTAATCTAAAATATTGTAATTTTAGATTAATATTAAAACTTAAAATGATAACTGAAAACTATTTTGAAAGCAAAAATTATCGTTAACTAAATCGAAAAAAAACATAATTACAACTAATTATACTATAAAAAAATATATATTATGAAAGTTTCAATTTTCCCAGCAAGTAATGGCGATAGTTTTATAGTTGAAACTAAGGGAGATTCAGCAATATTAATAGACGGCGGATATGTAAGTACTTACAAGAATTATATAAAACCTAAGCTATTAGAGTTAAAAGAAGCCAATAAAAATCTTTCTCATTTAATAGTCACTCACATTGATGGCGACCATATTTCTGGAATCATAAAGTTTATCGAAGAAAATAAGCAAAATGAAATCATAGAAGTTAAAAACATTTGGCATAATTCATATGTTCATTTAAAATCCATTGATGATGGTTTGTTTTTTAAGGGTAAACCAATCGACAATATGCCAATTAATTATCTTTTAAAAGATGAAGTAGATGAAACGAAAGATAAAAATATTTCGGCTGTGCAAGGTTCTACATTAGCTTCTTTAATTAAAAAGTTTGGGCACCAAACCAACGCTCTGTTCGATGGAAATAGTGTATCTGTTGACATTAAAAAAAAAATAGAAGTTGACAATGTAGCTTTCAAAATTTTATCGCCAAATACTGAAAAATTATTGAAATTAAAGAAATATTGGAAACTGGAAATTTATAAAAAGAATTACTCTTCAGACGACAGCTTAAAAGATTTTGATGAAGAGGTTTTTGAATGTATACTTTCATTAGAGAAAGAGAAAAAACGATTGGCTAAAAAAAACATCACAGCTAAATCTAGTATAAATATTGAGAATTTGGCAAGCGAAATATTTGTAGAAGATGACACTGCAACAAATGGTAGTTCTATGGCATTTGTTTTAGAGCATGATAATTTTAATCTATTATTTTTAGGAGATTCTCATCCCTCAACAATAATAAATAGTTTAAAAAAACATTACACAGCAGATGAATTTCCTGTCAAATTTGATTTGATAAAAATTTCACATCATGGCAGTAAAAACAATACATGTCCTGAACTTCTGAATTATATTGATTCAGAGAATTATATAATCTCTACTAATGGCTCTTCTCATAATCATCCGGATATGGAAACAATAGCAAGAATAATCATTAGAAAAACAAACTTTACCAGAAAATTATATTTTAATTATCCATTAGACTCTATAGAGCCTTTCAAAGACAAATCTTTAAAGGAAAAGTATAATTATGAAATAATTGAAACCCCTTATAATAAATCATTAGAAATTAGCCTGTAACTATGAATAGAATAATTAACCCGACACAATTACAATCTTCCGTTGTAAAAATAGTATATAAAATAGAAAACGGAACAGGTTTTTTTATTGCCAATAATATAATCCTAACTGCTTATCATCTTTTTTTAGATGATACTATTGAAGAAGGAGCTATTCAGATATTTTTACAGGGTGGTCATGTTGAAAGTTGTACCATTTTGTACACTGATGAGGAAAACGATATATGTTTATTGAAATGTAGTGCTGAGCATGGCTCGTATTTGCCATTAACTCAAACTCCTATACGGATAAATGAAAATTGGGAGTCATACGGATATCCTTATCAAGGGGAACAAGAAGGACTTCGAATATATGGAGATATAAATCAATTAATAGAGGACGAAAAGTATGATTTTATCTTAAATTGTAAAGGCATAGAATCAGGATATAATTATGAAGGATTATCCGGAGCACCAATAATGTCAACAGGCAGAATAATTGGGATTGCTCTAAGGCAACTTGATGATAAAATCGGAGCTATATCTATCAATAAAATTGCATCACATTTAAGCAGTCATGGAATTAGAGTTTATAGAGAAGAACTAACGAATGAAATTCCTAGTCAGCTAGAAGAAGATATTTCTAATATAATATCTAACCATGACGTAATAAACAATCTAGATAAAACAATACAAGATAATGGAAACTGGATTCTTTTAGAAGGCAAGCCAGGAGCTGGTAAAACTGTGAATGTTGCATCCTATACACCTGAAGAAAATTCTATTGTACTAGGTAAATACTTTACTAAAATTCCTAATGATGAAAAGCCAAAGAGCCTTAGAATATCAAAAGAAAACTTTTTCAATTGGATTGAAGAGACTATTTCAATCACAATAACAGGCTCTCTACCTGCAAAAAGTAATGATTCATTAGAAAAGAGAATCGAATTATTAAGTAATTACTTCGAGGCTTTGAATGAATACCTTCAAGAGGCTGACAAAATTGGATTATTTTTTATTGATGGATTAGATGAAATTACCAATTTAAAGGATTTTCTAAACATTATTCCAGAAAACCTTCCGCAAAGAGTAAGGATTATTCTTTCCTGTACTTCAAGGGACATATTGCCTAGTACCATTAAAAATCATATTAATGATAGCAGAATAATTTTAGTCTCTCCCCTAGAGTTAAGCCAGTGCGAATATTTTATTCAAAGAAAAATAGATGGTAAGAATATTGATTATGAGAATATCCAGAAAATTGCAATAAAATCAGAAGGTCATCCTCTTTATTTACATTATTTAATTGACTACATATTAAATTCGGAAATAACTAATGACGAAGAAGAATTAGATTCGTGGATTGAAAATATACCTGTAATTGGTGGTAATATTGAAAATTATTACAACACTATATGGGAAGATATATTTCAAGATAATAACAAACTCTGGATTTGTTTAATTCTATCTCAATTGAGGCATTCCATTCCTCAAAGTGACTTAATTAATATAATACCAGAAGATATTCGTAGAAATTACTACTCTGTATTGCCTAAAATAAGTCATCTTATTAAAGGACAAGAAAAGCAGGAAATCTATCACAACTCATTCAAAGATTATATCCTGAAAAAAGTGCCTTTGTTTATAAAGGATTGTAATGATATAATTGTAAAGTTCTGTGAAAAAGAACCTGATAATCTTTATTCTATTACAAATGTAATTTATCATTATTCTTTATCAAGTAACCCAATTAATGCTATTTCTAACTGTAATCAAAATTGGGCTGATAAATTAGCCATAAACCATATTGAACCCGATTTAATCATTTCTGACATTAAGAGCATCATTGAATTATCAATTGATTATAAGCAAGCTACAGAACTAATTCGTTTATTGTTACTATTACAAAGAATAGATTTTAGGTACAACAGTGTACTTGTAGAATATGCATTTGAAATAGTTCTGGCTTTGATTGCAAATAAGAAATATAGCCAGGCAATTAAATATTTAGTAAGGCGTAATACTTTGTTAATAGGTATTAGAGATGCTATTCACTTTTTGCAACATTTTTATGAAAATCAAGCATATAATGAAATTGATATATTAAAAAATGCCATTGAAAAAGAATATAGAAAATTATTAGATGATGGGCAAAGGGAAGGCGGAATCAATTCTTCAACATTTATTGTGAAAGCTCAATCAATTATTTTGAATGGAAAAGATTTACAAGAATCTCAAAGAGAACTGGTTGCTTATTTAAATATACTAAGCAGGAAGTTAAAAACGAGTGAAAATAAAAACAATCCTTCTGAAGCTAATAATTCTAATGTAGTAAAGTATATTGGAGATTATTGTTGCGCATGGAATAATGCATTTCTTCTAAGGTATTATGATATTCATTCTAGTATTGAAGAAATGAAGGAGATACCAGAAATAAAAATAAATGAAACATGGACAGAAATATATGCGACATCATTACTTATTTACAAGCAAGAATTAGATAGTTTTAACCTGAAACTTTTTAATACTATTGAAAATGAGAAAAATATAGTTAAAAATATTGAAGTTCTAATAAAAGACTATGGTTATCGTGATGAAAATAACGTTAGAGAGATTATAATACAGGCTTTATTAAGTAATACTTCTCAACCAGATTTACTTAGAAAAATTATGACTAAGTATCTGAAAGAAGACCAAGAGGTATCTATTAGAAACAAAAACGGTGTAGATTTTGAAAAACTACACTTTTACAAGCTGTGTATGAACAACAAATGTAAAGGGTTTTTAGATGATTCAAATGATATTATAAGTCATGATAAGTCATGGTTTAAAAATACATGGGAACAAGATCTATTACATCTCATAGAAGAAGTTCATTTCCTAGAAGGAAAAGCATACTATTATAAATCATCAAATCAACTAGCTGAGAAAGCACCTTTTATAAAGTTAAAATTGAAGCAAATTACTGATAGTATAAGTTTTAATTTTGATTTTAGGAGTAATTGGGAAAGAGGCTATCAATTACCAGAACATATATTTCCATTAATCTTCTCTACGTTGATTGATTTGTTATATGAATTTGACAGGGAAAATTTAGATGTATTTCTGGATTCATTAAGAACTAAAAGCTCAAACCAATTAGGATTATATACTGAAGGATTCAGAAAATGTCTAAACAAAATAATTCAGTCTTTAATATTAATACAATACGATAGAGAAAAGATTATACCTTTTGTTGAACTATGGGAATCTCATGTTATTTCAGGTGTTCAAAACAGATGGGAAAGAACAGAAGATTTACTGAAAATTAATGAGATTTATGGAATATTAAACGATGATGAGCGGTCTCAGAAAGTATTCCAAGAAATGCTAAATACATCTATGGGGCCTAGTTGGTATAAAGAATCTCAGGTCACTCTAATTAATACTGCTTTAGAGAATTTAAAATCTGTATCTAGCCCCGTAATTCAAGAATTTGCTTCTCTTTTGGATTATGCATCTGGTGAAATGACCTTTCAACGCTATGTGAAAAATAATAAAGAAGAATTTATTGGTTCTTTAATACAAAACAATGAAAATCATAAAGCTCTGGAATACTATAAATTTGAGGTTTTACCACCACCAAATGTTTTAATACGCAATGCAGAAGTATATGATTTTGATGCTCCCCGATTAGGAGATGGATATTGCCTTGGGGCTAGGAATATAAATGAAGCTAGTGGTATCTCAAGAATTTTAGAAACAATAAAATGTAATCCATATCTAAAATGGGGGCTGTGCCAAATATTTACCATTAATGATGATATGTTCAGATATGTTTCATCTTATGGTGAACAGATAGCATTAGTATTAAATGAAATTGAGTCACTCAATGACGGGAATATTGACTCTGTTTGTGCTATCACATCAGAGCTAATAGGCTCTTTTTATATTAATGAAGAGGATAAGAGAAGTTTATTAGATGTATTGTCTAAAAACCTATCACAATCAAACATTAAAAAATTACAAGGTTACTTACTAAAGCAGAATATCAACTGGGAGTCAAGTAAAAATAAAGATACTTCTAAGCAAGAAACTGAGTTAAAGAAGAAAGATAGTTTTGATTTGTTTAATGACTCTTTAAATGAATCAGCTAGCGTAAATAAAAAAGATAAACTTAAAGAAGGAATAGAATTATATAGAACAGAAAGAAGAAGTCTTTGGTATAATAACTGGTCAAATAGCACAGACTTGACCAAGAAAAATATAAAATCTTTATTTGAAAACGAAAATTCCGTATTAGAGCATTTAAAAAGTGAAATATTAAATTTTGACGAGGAGTACTGGTATATTTGTAAAGAATTGATTTGGTTTTTAGAAGGAAAACTAAATTATTCGCAAGTGTCGGAAATATACCAAATTATAAATGAACATTTTCATTATATCATTAGACCGGATAATGAAGTTAAACAAAAGTATTCTTGGATTAATGATAATGTGGAGGAACAATCATCAGATAGACTAATTTCTGAATTTATAATTTGGCATTTAAACCATCCAGATAGTTATTTAAATATGAAGGCAGAGGAAACATTAGACTACTTAACAGATTTCTTCCCACCAATAATTGGTGTCTTATTTAACGAATGTATTTCTAATAAACCTGAACCATCAACAGCGCGATGTAGTATTATATTAAAAAGGATTTCAAAAGACAATTCATTGTTAATCAAAAATTATCTAGAAGATAATTCAAGTCTTATTGAAAAAATTGCTCGTATTCCACATCTATCAATTAAGAAAAATTTATTTGATGTTGGTATTAATCTTAATAAAATTGGATATGTCAAATTATATGAGGAGATTAAAAACAGTATTCCTAATACTACCATTTTAACATGTGAAGTACTTTTCGAAGAACCTCACCTAGCCATAATACAAGATATTATAGATGACCTCAATTCTGAATCGTTATTGAATAAAGAATTCTGTGAGCAAATAAATCAACTTTTAGATGAATATTGTTCTCCTTTGGAAAAATTGGAAATTAATAAATCTGATAAATATTTGAGAAGAAGTTTTTACAATGAAGAATGGATACTCGGAAGATATAATTATTTTGTTAAGCACGCATTAAACAATGCAATTTCTCAACGAGTTGCACATAGCAATATTGATACTATTTATGAACTCATTGACTATTAGGATATGTTTAAAAGAAGAAAAGGAAACCGGGATTCTAGGAAAGATTTCGAAAGAGAACTAAATATTTTAGGAGAGAACTTACAAAATGGCAGAATTATTTTTTCTGTACATATGAAAAAGAGCGGTGAGCATTTAAGAAAAGTAAGATACACACCTAATAAAAGGATTGATTTAAATACTATAAGTGAGATAGTTAGAACATTAGCTATGTCTGCCAATTTTCAGAATGAAGATGAAAAAGATTTATAATTAAAAAATAAAAAGTATGAATGGCAAAAAATACGGAATGCCTCCGCCAAAAACGCGTTTTGAAATGGAGCATAATTTTTATTTAGCACTAGAAGATTTCAATCAAAAAATGGATTCAGAGAATAAAGATTTAATCCAAAACGCTATTTGGGCTACCGGAAGACATTTAAAAGAAGTTAGGATGACTCCAAATCATAGAATTGATGTCTCAACTATAAATGAAATGATGCGACTTCAAGCAAATATGATGGAATGGATGAAAAATTTATAAACACCCCCTACCCCCATTAAAAAATAATCCCGATAAACATTACGTTTATCGGGATTTTCAGTGGTCCAACTTAGTATGAATTAATATTTCATAACTATTTGTTTTTATTTCGATTAGATGTTAATGCCAATTTTTGGTAACAAAATAGTATAAATAATAACCTCTTTAGAAGTGATTTTAAGGAGGTTTTTTGTTTTATATGAAACCGTAGTATATTAAACTCTTTATAAAAAACATTCGTTTTAATTCATCTACAATCATTTTAATTGATTCAATTTTTGATTGTTCTTTTCGTCCTAATCATTATCTTTATTCCAAAGTTGATGCTATGTGTTTTCATGTAAAAGTTACCAAAACAAAAGAACAGATTGAAAAGAAATCGAGGTTGAAATTCAAACCCGAGGTTACATTTACGCCAAATCCTCATTTCAAAGGTTTTGATCATCCAAAGTTGCCTGTTATCACTAATCAACAAGATTATATTCATTTGTTCGAGTGGGGTTTAATTCCGCATTGGGCTGGAAATGATTTTAATTCGAATAACACCTTAAACGCACGTATTGAAACTATTGATGAAAAACCATCTTTTCGAGATGCTTACACCAATCGTTGTGTGATATTGGTTGATGGTTTTTATGAATGGCGACACGAAGGCAAAGACAAAATCAAATATGATATTGGAATCAACAATAATTTGATGTGTTTAGCAGGATTGTATTCAGATGACACGTTTACGATAGTTACAACTGAAGCTGTTGGCATTATGGATTATATCCACAATACAAAACATCGTATGCCTGTAGTTTTAAATGATGATGAAAACTTAATGAATTGGCTTAATTGTAAACCTATTGTAGCATTTACAGATTTCAGCTACCAGCGGGAAGATGGTCAAGTGAGTTTATTTGGATAATTCAGATTTAATATGTCGAAATAAGATTTTTCTAACATCTTTGTTGTCTTGTTTTTGTTCGATAAATGATTTCATTTCGTCTAGATTATCAAGTAAATGATCGCAATAGCCAAATCCTTTGTAAACTCCTTTTTCAATTAATACAATACCTTTTTCATTTTCAGTTCTTCCAACCAATTCAAATAAAAAGTCCTTTTTAGGTAAATGCACTGTTTTCAAAAATTGACGAACTCTTTTGTTGTAAAGTTTCACATCTTCCTTATTTACACAAGCTCCATTACATTCGTCTAAACTATATTGAAAACAACTTGATTTGGTTTTATATAAACCATTTATTTTTTGACAAAGCTTATATTTATCTGTAATGTAAAATAAATAATCTTTTGCTTCATTTTGTGATGTAAATGAGATAATTTCGTTCCCAGAGTTATCAATTTTCTTCACAATTAATGCATGATAACCATCCGAATTTATTTCTTTGTTCAAAGCATAGAAAAACTTAATTTTTCGTTGAGCTCGATTAAATAGTGGTAGATTTTGCTTAATTAGTTCAGATTCTCTCAACAAAGCAATTAATTCATTTCCTGTATTTTCAAATTGAATGGAATGCGTAAAATACTGTAGTTTGATTTCTTTTTTGTCAAGTGATTTGAAGTGCTGAATCAATCGTTTTCTAATGTCAATACTTTTTCCAATGTAGATAATATCTTGCTTGTCGTTGTATAAATAATACACGCCACAAATATTTTTTGGAACTTGGTCAACCAACATTTTCAATCTATCATTCAGTACCATGGCACAAATTTACTGAATCAATTTCTAATTATTATTTTTTAACACTTTTCCGCGACACCTTGTAGCGCTTTATTTGCTCAACTTTGTAACATGATGTATGCTTTAGTTGACTGCAATAATTTTTATGCTTCGTGCGAACGAGTTTTTAATCCAACCCTAAATGGAAAGCCAGTTGTGGTACTTTCTAACAATGATGGTTGTGTAATTGCACGTTCTAATGAAGCAAAAGATTTAGGGATTCCAATGGGTGCTCCTGCTTTTGAATACGAGAATAATTTTAGATTAAATAAAATCAATGTTTTCTCTTCAAATTATGCTTTATATGCGGATATGAGTAATCGCGTGATGATGATTTTAAAATCCTATTGTCCTGATATAGAAATTTATTCGATTGATGAATCTTTTCTTCTTTTCAAAGGCTTTGATAACTATGATTTGGTAAATTACGCCCAAGAAATTAAACAAAAAATATATACCATTACCAAAATTCCTGTTTGTATTGGTATTGCTCCTACAAAGGCTTTAGCTAAAGTAGCAAATCGAATTGCGAAGAAATTTCCGAAACATCATAATGGTGTTTATATGATTGATTCGAAAGAGAAAATAAACAAAGCCTTAAAATGGTTAAAATGTGAGGATATCTGGGGAATTGGGCGACGTTTAGCTAAACGTTTAGCTTTTATTGGTTGTAAAAACGCGTATGATTTTACATTATTGAGTGATGAATACATTAAACGAAATTTCTCCATCGTAGAATTGCGTTTGAAAAAGGAATTATTAGGCGAAAGCGTTTTAAAATTAGATGAAGTTCAACGCAAAAAATCAATTGCCACAACTCGAAGTTTTGAGAAAACAATCAATGATTATGAAAATCTGAAAGAGCGTGTTTCTACTTTTGCTGTTTCTTGTGCCGAAAAGCTTAGAAAAGAACAATCAAAATGCAACATTATTACTGTTTTTGTGATGACCAATCGTTTTGATGAAAAGCAATCATTTGTTTCAAACTCATTAAGTACAACCTTAGATTTTGATTCGAATTCGAGTATCGTTTTGTCCAAATCTGCTTTATTTTTATTGGATAAATTGGTTCCTGCTGAAGGCAAAGTTCCTGATTATAAAAAAGCTGGCGTTATCGTTTCCGCTATTACGCCCGATAATCAAGCACAAATGAATTTATTTCATACAGAATCTCCAAAACATAAAGCGTTGATGAGTGTGATGGATCAATTAAATGTAAATTATGGCGATCATATGCTAAAATTAGCTTCGCAAGATGTGCGTAGAAAATGGAAAATGAAGCAAGAACGATTGTCACCTTGCTACACAACAAGATTTACAGATATTTTAAATGTTTATTAAATGGTACAGTTTATTCAAGTTCCGAAATTCTCAGAAGAGTTAATCAATATCCCTATCAAAACAGATGGTGAAAAACGATTTGTTCAATTTTTTGGTGATGTTTCAGCAGGTTTCCCCTCTCCTGCTGCTGATTTTGTACAAAATAATATTAGTTTAGATGAAATTTTACTGAATCATCCCGAAGCAACTTATCTTAATCGTGTGGGTGGCGAAAGTATGTATCCTGAATATCTGAAAGGTGATTTACTTATCATTCGATCTGATATCGAACCCAGACATCATGATGATATTGTGGTATCGGTCAACAATTCCGAATATACTTTCAAACGTTATGATGCCATCAACAAACAATTGATTTCTCTAAATCCGAAATACAAAAATTGCATTCAATTACAAGATGAAGATGTGGTCATTATTTTGGGTGTGGTAACTGATTTGGTGAGGCATAAGAGGAATTAAAAAAAACTATAAACTATTTTGATTATTTATATATAATCAATAATTTTATATCATAATTCAATCATCAAGAGTACATAAGGTACACCAACCGAGTTTAACAAACCACGGTGGTAAAGCGATGAGGGCTGTTCAGTCAAAAAATTGTCACTCTCTAAATTCTTAATGATTGATACTGTTTAATAAATTAAAGTATCAAAACAATGGAAAATTTAACTGAAAAATTTGAAAAAAACTTGATTTCACTTTCTGATCAAGAAGTAATTAGTCTCTCCTTAAACTACTT
>NZ_DLJI01000039.1:0-123640 GCF_002484185.1 Empedobacter sp. UBA7620
GTTCAATTAAATATGAATAGTTTTCGAAATCTGGTTGATTATTAGGGTTTACTTTTGATACTTGTGCTTCGCGTTCTAATACTTGCAAACCAAGAAAAGAAGCACCTAAATCACCAGAAAGTACAACCAAATCATTTTCTTTTGCACCATTTCTATAAGCCAAATCTTTTTCTGGAGCAGAGCCAATCGCCGTCATGCTCAAAACAAGTCCGCTAACAGAAGAAGTTGTATCGCCGCCTACAATATCAATATTGTATTTGTCGCAAGCGTATTTCATTCCGTTGTAAATTTCGTCCACAGCTTCTATCGTAAAACGATTCGAAATTGCCATCGAAACCAACAATTGTTTTGGAATAGCATTCATCGCCAAAATATCACTAATTGCCGTCACAACCGCTTTATAACCCAAGTGACGCAAAGGCATGTACGACCAGCTAAAATTTACACCTTCTACCAACATGTCAGTAGAAACCACAATTTTATCTTTTTTGTAATCAAGAACAGCTGCATCGTCGCCAATTCCTTTAATAGAACTTTCTAATTTGATCGGAAAACCTTCTTTGATTTGATTAATTAAACCAAATTCTCCAATTTCGGCTAAACTTGTTTTTGAAACGTTTTTATCTTCTAACATGATTTTATTTTTGAGTAAAGATTGAAGGATCTATATTTTCTGAACGAAAAGGTAAATTGATAATATCTTGTTTCGACATTGTTTTCACGGTTTGTCCTTCAAATGATTTTTTAATATTTTCTAACATTTCTGTTGGTGGTGCTTGCATTTTTCTTTTCGACATCGAAAACCAAACACCTGTCAATTCAGAATGACAAAGATGTACACCATCTTGGTTATATAAATTATGAATAAATTGATAAATCATTCCATCTTCCGACATTCCACCAATTTCTACCGAAATATAAATTTCTTCACCTTCCATTGCTTCCTTAAAAAAGGAAAATTGTTCGTGCAAAATAGCTGGTCCAATTCCATATTCAGCCAAATTTTTCATCGAAATGCCATAATCTCTCAAAAAAGCAATACGTGAAAAACTTGTAAAATTCATATACGAAGCGTTCGCTAAATGGCGATTAGCATCCAAATCTGACCATCGAACAATGGTTTTTTGAAAATATTTATTATTCATGAATTGAAAAATTATTTAAGGTACAAAGTTACGGATTACTATTTACACGAAAATGATAATATTTTTAATCATCGTAAATAATAAAAAACAATAAGATTTAACATCAAATTAAAATATAGATATTTAATATTTTGTATCTTTAAAAAGCTATTAAACAGACAGATTATGAAAAAAATATTATTTCCAACAGATTTTTCAGAAACAGCAAATAATGCGTTTTTGTATGCGTTAAATTTAGCCGAAAATCAGAATGCAGAATTGTATGTTTTGCACGCTTTTCAGTATCCAATGGTAAGTGGAGGAATCGATGCTGGTATTTTGCAAGATGTTTATAATACAATTGAATTAAATAATTTCGAGAATTTAAAAGATCATATTCCGTTCTTGAGAAAAATGGCTGAGGACAATGGTTTTGCAAATGTTGATTTGAAATTTTTCGTAAAAGAAGGAATGCTTTCGTTTGTGTTGCCAACATTTATCGAAGATGAAAAAGTAGATTTTGTGGTAATGGGAACGACTGGAAATACAGGATTTGATAAAGTTCTTTTTGGTTCGAATACGATGAATGCAATCAAACATCTTAAAATTCCGGTATTGAGCGTGCCAAATGGTTATAAATTCAAAGGAATAAATAACATCGGATTTACGACAATTTTCCAAGATAAAGACCGCAAAGCCTTAGATTATTTAACAGAAATCGCTTATCGTTACAAAGCAAAAGTGCATTGTTTACACGTTTCGAAAGATGGAAATTATGATATTCCGACGCTTAATCATTGGAAAGAATATTATAAAGACGAACCTGTAGATTTTTCTATTTATACTGCGGATGAATCTGTTGATGCAGTTTTGGAATTTATCAAAGAAGAAAAAATTGATTTGTTGACAGTAGTCAGCCGTAACAAAGGCTTCTTCGAGAAATTATTTTCACCAAGTTTTACAAAGAAAATTTTGACGCAACACAACGTGCCTTTGTTTGTTTTCCACGAATAAGATAATTTATACTGAATATACAAAGCTCAATCTGTAGAAATAGATTGAGCTTTTTTCGTGTTGAAATGAAATTATTCGTAACTTTTGAGTACAAAACACGAAAAGATGAAAAAAATATTGTTCCCAACAGATTTCTCAGAAACTGCCAATAACGCCTTCTTATATGCACTAAATCTTGCAAAAAGTATCGATGCACAAGTTTATGTGTTGCATGTTTATGAATTGCCAATGATTACTGGAAGTTTGAGTGCTGGATTGATTCAGAATGTATATGAAACGGTAGAATTAGGAAGTTTCGATAACTTTAAAGATAATATTCCGCAACTAAGACAAATTGCTGATGATAATGGTTTGAATGAAATTCCAATCAAATTTATTTTAGAAGAAGGAAATTTCTTATACATTCTACGCGAAATTATTGGTGAAGAAAGCGTTGATTTTGTAGTGATGGGAACGGATGGAAATTCAGGAATTGAGAAAATGCTTTTCGGTTCGAATACGATAAATGCGATTACATCGATGAAAGTTCCGATTCTTAGTGTTCCGCACGGAATGTCTTTCAAAGGATTTAAAAATATTGGTTTTACGACTGTTTTTGATCAAAAAGATAAAGATGCGTTAAAGTATTTGATTGAAATTGCAAATCGTCATCAGGCAAAAATTCATTGTATGCACGTTTCGAAAGATGGAAAATTTAATCAACAAGCAATGAAAGATTGGCAAGATCAGTTTGCTGGAGATCCAATTGTTTTTGAAATTTATCATGATGCAGATCCTGTAAACGCGGTGTTGGATTTTATCAAGGAAAAACAAATTGATTTGTTGACGGTTGTGAGTCGCAATAAAGGATTTTTTGATAAGATTTTTTCGCCAGGATTTACAAAGAAAATTGCAAATAAAAATATTACACCTTTGTTCGTTTTTCATGAACAAAAGTCTTAAAAGGAAATGTGAAAACATTTCCTTTTTTTGTCAAAAATTCTGTTAAAAATAAAACTTTACCTTTGCCCCGTGAAAAAAATAGCCATAGTAGGAGGTGGTGCAGCAGGATATTTTGTTGCCGCAAACCTTGGAAAAACTGTAGGACAACAAACTATATTGTTTGAACAAGCAAATCTACCGCTTCAAAAAGTACGCATTTCGGGTGGAGGAAGATGTAATGTGACGCATGCATGTTTTGATCCGCTTGATTTGGTCGAGTTTTATCCACGCGGAAAAAAGGAATTATTAAGCGTTTTTTACACGTTTCAACCAGGTGATACAATGGCTTGGTTTGATGAGCGCGGAGTAGAATTGAAAATAGAAGACGATAACCGTATTTTTCCAGTTAGCGATTCTTCACTTTCGATTATAGAGGCTTTGACAAAAGCGGTTGATCAAAATAAAGTTCAGCTTAATTTCTCAGATGGTGTGCAAGAAATTAATAAAGTTGATGGTGGTTATGAATTGACAACAAAATCAGGAAAACATTTTTTCGAAACGGTGATTGTGACAACAGGAAGTACGCCTAAATTTTGGAAAAGTTTGAAAAATTTAGGTTTAAAAATCATTCAGCCAGTTCCTTCTTTATTCACGTTTAATTGCAAAGATCCTCGAATTGAAGGATTGATGGGAATTTCTTTCGATAATGCTGAAGTCAAAATCAATCAACAAAAATTAGAAGAAGAAGGTCCGTTACTAATTACGCATTGGGGATTTAGTGGACCAGCGATTTTGAGATTATCGGCTTGGGGTGCTTTAAAATTGAATGAAAGCAATTATAAATTCGAAACTGAAATCAATTTTGTAAATCAATCTAAAGACGAAATCATTTCATTTTTGAATGATAAAAAACAAGTTGATGCTAAGAAAAATGTGCATAAAAATAATCCATTCGATTTTCCGAAGCGTTTTTGGTTTAGTATTCTGAGCTATTGTAATATAGATGAAAACAAGGTTTATGCAGATTTATCGAAAAAACACATCGAAGCAATTGCAATAGAATTGACGCAAGGAAAATACCAAATTAATGGAAAAAGTACGTTCAAAGATGAGTTTGTGACGGCTGGCGGTGTCGATTTGAAAGAGATTGATTTTCATTCGATGCAAGCAAAAAAAATCCCACAATTGTTTATGGCCGGTGAGGTTTTAAATATTGATGCCATAACAGGTGGGTTCAATTTTCAGGCGTGTTGGTCTGAAGGATATATTATATCTGAAAAAATCAAAGAAATTTATCAATAGTGTATATTTTACACAAATATTATTCTGGCTGAAAGCCTTAAGAATAAAGATTTTTTCAAGATTTATTATGTTAACATAACATTATTATAAAATTATGTTATTTTTGTTTAAAGGAATTATTAAAAACGAACAAAAAATATGAAGAAAATTTTCTTAACCTTAGCATTAATCGGCTTATCTTCTTCTGCATTCGCAGGTGGATACCGAGTTGCTTTACAAGGAGTTCGCCAAGCGGCATTGGGAGGGACTTCTGCAACACAAACTCACGATGCGAGTGTTGCGTTTTATAATCCTGCAGGTTTAGCTTTTGTTGATAGTAAATTGAGTATTGCTGTCGGAGGTTTTGGTGTAAAAACTGACGTAAAATGGCAAGATCCAATGACGTTACAAAAAGCAGAAACAGATAGTAAATTAGGAACACCAATGTATTTGGCAGTTAGTTACAAGCCTGTAGATGATTTAGCAATTGGATTGAGTGTTACGACGCCTTTTGGTAGTTCGGTTACGTGGCCAGAAGATTGGCAAAACAAAGCAAATATTACACATATTGACTTAAAAGCATTCAATATTCAGCCAACGGTTGCATATCGTTTTTCTGATTGGTTTAGTTTGGGGGTAGGTTTCATTTATACACACGGAACAGCTAAATTGGAGAAAGTGCAAACAGTTGCTGGAAATGATATTAAACTTAAATTAGAGGATAAAGATGCTCATGGTTTAGGATTTAATGTTGGAGCAATGTTCAAGCCAACAGATAAATTTGGAGTTGGAATTGCGTACCGTTCTAATGTAGATGTTTCTGCAAATAAAGGTGATGTTACATGGTCTAATGTTCCTTCTGGAATTGCATCTAATGTCCCTTTCAATACAGATAAATGGAATACAACTTTACCGTTACCATCTGAGTTTACATTTGGAATGTCGTACAAAGTTTTACCACAATTAGAACTTTTTGGAGATGTAGTTTGGCAAAACTGGACACGTTACAAAAGTTTAGATATCAATTTATATAATGATGCTTCTAATACTTTTTACACATCATCTTCTACGAAAAACTGGAAAGACAATACATTATTCCGTTTTGGAGCAGAGTATACTTTCAGCGAGATGATTGTTGGACGTGTTGGTTATTATCATGATAAATCACCAGTTCCATCAGCTTATTGGTCATCAGAAACACCAAGTTCTAACTTGAATTCAGTTTCAGCTGGATTAGGATTTAGATTTGAGTCAGGTTTTCATATTGATTTATTTGGATCATATGTAAAAGGAGACGAAAGACATATTGATAATATTCAACAAAACTTCTCTGGAGATGTTAAAATGCGTGCTATAAACTTTGGTTTAGGCGTATCGTACAACCTAAAATAAGACAAAAATGAAACACTTAAATAAAATAGTATTAGTTGCATTAGCTGCTACGATGTTTAACTGTAGCGAAGATTTCGAACATCCGATTGAAGATATTAAAGTATCAGCAGGTGAAGCAAACTTTTCTACATATATTGCATTAGGTAACTCGTTAACTTCTGGTTATAGAGATAATGCATTGTACAAATCTGGACAAGAAAATTCTTACCCAAACATGTTAGCTGGATTGATGAAAGCTGCTGGAGGAGGAGAATTTAAAATTCCTTATATGCCAAATGATACAGGTGGATTTACAGATTTAAAAGATAATGATGGTAACATCTTATATTATGGTAAATACATTTTAAAAGATGGCTTATCTCCTGTGCCAACAGCTCCAGGAGGGCCATTGGATAATATTTCTACAGCAGGACCTTATCAAAATATGGGAGTTCCTGGGGCAAAATCTTATCATTTATCAGCAGAAGGTTACGGTAATGCAGCAGGATTGTCTTTAGGAAAAGCAAATCCTTATTTTGTGCGTTTTGCAAGTAGTCCAACTACTTCAGTTGTAAAAGATGCAATTGCACAAAAACCTACATTTTTCTCATTATGGATTGGTAATAATGATGTATTAGGATATGCAACTAGTGGAGGAGTTGGTACAGATCATAATGAAACTGGTAGTTTAGCTGCTGCAGATTATAAAACGAATGATATTTCTAATGTCGCAGTAGTAGCTGGTTCATTGGAAAAGATCATTGTTGACATGACAAGTTCTGAAAAAACACCAAAAGGAGTTATTGCAAATATTCCTTCTGTAACATCTATTCCGTATTTCACTACAATACCTTACAATGCAGTTACTGGATTGACTGAACAGCAAGTGACAGCTCTTAATTCTGCATATGCACAATATAATGGAGGATTAGGATTGGTTTTTAAAGCTGGATTAATATCAGAATCTGAGTATAATCAACGTTTAATTAAACCATTTACGGCGGGAGCTACTCAAAATGCATTGGTGATTGTAGATAAAGATTTGACTGATTTAACTAAATTCGGAGCACAATTCGCTGCACTAAAAAACTTTAGACAAGCTACGCCAAAAGATTTAGTTACACTTACAGCTTTAGCGTATATCAAACAAGGATATGGAACGCAAGTTCAAATGCCTGATCAATTTATTTTGACAGAAAAAGAAACTGCGAAAGCAGAAGCAGCTGTAACAAAATATAATGCTGCAATTGCTGGCTTAGCTACAAAATATAATTTGGCTTTAGTTGATGCATATTCTGAAATGAAAAAATTAAGTTCAGCTTCAGGGATTAAGTATTATGGACAAACATATACAACAGCATTTATTTCTGGTGGAGCATTTTCTTTAGACGGAGTTCACTTAACAGGGACTGGATATGCAATTGTAGCAAATATGTTTGCTGATGCAATTAATCAAAAATATCATTCAACTTTAAGACACGTTTACCCAGGAAATTATCCAGGTATTGCAATTCCTTAATTGAATGTTTAGATAACGAAAAATCCGCTCATCGAGCGGATTTTTTCGTTATTTATATTTTTTTAGAAATGATTATTTCAATTCTTCATTTCGTAAAAATTCTTCTGCTTTTTCGACCATATTTTTCGATCCGCAAAAGAAAGGAATGCGTTGGTGTAATTCTGTAGGTTCAATATCCATAATGCGTTGGAAACCGTCAGAAGCTTTTCCTCCAGCTTGTTCAGCGATAAATGCCATTGGATTACATTCGTATAATAAACGTAATTTTCCGTTCGGATTATTTGTTCCAGAAGGATAAATATAAATTCCTCCTTTCAACATGTTTCGGTGAAAATCTGAACATAAAGAACCGATGTAACGAGAAGTGTACGGACGATCTTCTTCATCTGCCTGACAATATTTGATGTAATTTTTAACTCCTTGAGGGAATTTCACGTAATTACCTTCGTTAACTGAATAAATATGTCCATCTTCTGGAATACACATATTTGGATGAGATAAATAAAACGTTCCAATTCCTGGGTTTAATGTAAATCCATTTACACCATTTCCTGTTGTGTAAACCAACATTGTCGATGTACCGTAAATCACATATCCCGCAGCAACTTGCTTGTTACCTGGTTGTAAGAAATCTTCTTTTGTAACAGGTGTTCCAGGTTCAGAAACACGGTGGTAGATAGAGAAAATTGTTCCAACAGAAACATTTACGTCGATGTTTGATGAGCCGTCAAGTGGATCAATCAATACAACATATTTACTGTTTTTTGAATTTTTTGAAGGTTGAATCGCGATAAAATCTTCGTTTTCTTCCGAAGCAATACCACAAACAACTTCGCGTTGCGACAACGTTTCGATAAACGTATCGTTTGCGAAAACATCTAATTTTTGTTGTTTTTCTCCTTGGACATTTTCATTTCCGAATTCGCCTAAGATATTTACAAGTCCTGCTTTGTTTACTTTATAATTAACAACTTTTGTCGCTAACTTAATAGAACTCAGCAATCTAGATAGTTCTCCGGATGAGTAAATAAAATCTGCTTGATTTTCTATGATAAACTCTCCAAGAGTTTGATGAGAATTAGTATTCATAATTATGTTTTGCTGGTCAAATATCGGAATAATAACTCAATTTTATATCATTTCAAACGTTTGAAATTAATCTAAATACGTGAAAATCATCATTCAAATTTATTTTTTATTTTAATTAAATTCGGTCAACATATAAAGTGTAGTTTGGTTATATTTGCAAGTTAAATATTTACAAAAAAAAATTTTTATAGAAATGAAAGTTTTCAAATTCGGTGGTGCTTCGGTGAAAGATGCAGCCGGCGTTAGAAATGTTGCGAGTTTATTGCAATCTGTTGGTTACGAAAATACATGTATCATTGTTTCTGCTATGGGCAAGACAACAAATGCATTGGAAGAGGTAGTCAAACGCTATTTTGAAGAACAAGATTTCGAAAAAACAATTAACGAAGTAAAAGAACAACACATTGCTTTAGCGACAGAATTATTTGATAATCCAGCTGAGGTTTCGAACGAAATTTCGCAATTTTTTGATGATATTGTTTCGTTTTTAAGACGTAACAAATCACCAAATTATAGCTATGTGTATGATCAAGTGGTTTGTTGTGGAGAGTTAATCTCGACAAAAATCATCAGTATGTATCTTAATTCGATACAAATTAATAACGAATGGTTAGATGTTCGCGATTATATCAAAACAGATAATACATATCGTGAAGGAAAAGTAAATTGGGCATTAACAGAAGAAAGCATTAAACGTTTACCAAACACAGGTTTGTTTATTACCCAAGGTTTCTTAGGTTCTGATCCAAACTTTTTCACAACAACTTTAGGGCGTGAAGGTTCAGATTATTCTGCGGCGATTTTTGCTTATTGTTTAAATGCGGATAGCATGACGATTTGGAAAGATGTTCCTGGAGTTTTGAATGCTGATCCACGTTATTTTGATAATGCTGAGTTGTTAAATCATATTTCTTATGAAGAAGCAATAGAGTTGGCGTATTATGGTGCATCTGTTATTCACCCGAAAACGTTACAGCCGCTTCAACAAAAAGAAATTCCTTTCTTCGTAAAATCATTTATTAATCCTACAGAAGCAGGAACAGAGGTAGCGAAAGGTCAACCATTAGATCCAAAAGTACCTTGTTTTATCCTAAAAAGAGAGCAACATTTGATTCGTTTATCAAGTAAAGATTTCTCTTTTATTACAGAAGATAAATTGAGCGGAATTTTCAATAAACTATATGATTATCAAATCAAAGTAAATTTGATGCAAAATTCAGCAATTTCACTATCTTTATGTTTGGAGGATAAATATGACAACTTAGAAAAGTTTGTTGCAGATATGAACGAAGAGTATAAAGTGCAAGAAGAAAACAATGTTTTATTGTACACAATTCGCCATTTTGATGCAGATTCTGACAAAGTTGTTTCAAAAGAAAAAGAATTATTGCGACAAACAGTGCGCGAAACATTACAAATAGTTGTTAAAGCTTAAATGAGTTTAATCACGACACAAGATATCTATTCAGCTTCGGGTCTTTCTAAAATTGGTGTTTTAGGAAAGCCTGTAGCTTGGGCATTGAAAAAAGTTTTCAGTATAGATCAGTTAAACGATTTGTACAATCGTGGAAAGCATTTGAAATGCGAACCTTTTTTGGATTATTTGATTGATGATTTGGGAATGGATTACGAAATCCATGAAGAAGATTTGAAACGTATTCCAAAAGAAGGACCTTTTATTATTATTTCTAATCATCCGCTTGGAGCTTTGGACGGAATTATTTTGATGCATTTTATGTCAAAAATTCGTCCTGATTTCAAGGTGATGGGTAATTTTTTATTGCAAAAAATTAAACCATTAGAACCGATGATTATTCCAGTTAATCCTTTCGAAACACGTAAAGATGCATACAGTAGCCTTTCAGGAATGCGCGATGCGTTAAAGTTGTTGAGAGCTGGAGGTTGTTTAGGGATTTTTCCTGCGGGAGAAGTTTCTTATCGTGATGAAGATAGTAAAATTATCGACAGAGAATGGCAAGAATCAGCGATGAAGTTGATCAAAAAAGCAAAAGTTCCTGTTGTTCCAATGTTTTTTAGAGCGCGAAATAGTAATATTTTTTACCGTGTAGCGAAGATTCATCCAGATTTTCAAACGGCAATGTTGCCAGCTGAAATGATGAAGAAAAGAACACGTCCAATTCAAATTCGTATTGGAAAACCAATTTTACAAAAACAACAAGACGAGCATGTGTCTATAGAAGATTATTCTGAGTTTTTGAGAAAGAAAACGTACATGCTTTCGTCATATTACAAACAAAAAAGAAGTTTAACTCAAGTATTGAAAAACCCTTCGAATATTGAGTTGAAAATTCCGAATTTACCAAGCTTATCTTCTTCTAACAAAAAGGTTAAGCCGATTATTTCGGAAACTGCTTTAGACTTATTAATTCAAGATATTGAAACTTTACGAAAAGATGAACAAGCATTATTATTTACTAATAATAATTACGAATGTTTCTTTTCAACAGCTCAACAAATTCCAAATATATTAAGAGAAATTGGTCGTTTGCGAGAGATAACTTTCCGTGCGATTGGTGAAGGTACAAATGATGAAATTGACCTTGATCGCTTCGATAATCATTATCACCATTTATTTTTGTGGGATAAGGATACGAATAAAATTGTTGGAGCATATCGTATGGCAATTGGTTCTGAGGTATACGAAAAATATGGAATTAATGGATTTTATGTTCATGAATTATTCAATTTTGATCCAGAAATTCATCCTTTCTTCAAGAAATGTATTGAAATGGGACGTGCATTCGTTTCAGCTGAGTATCAACAAAAGCCGATGCCATTGTTCTTATTATGGAGAGGAATTGTGCATGTAACGTTGAGAAATCCAAATCAGAAATTTATTATTGGAGGAGTAAGTATTAGTAATCAGTTTTCTGATTTCTCAAAATCTTTGATGATCGAATTTATGAAATCTCATTATTATGATTCTACTGTAGCGCAGTATGTGAGAGCAAAAAATGAGTTTAAAGTTAAGCTGAAAGAGGAAGATAAAGAATTTATTTTTGATGAATCTGAAGCTGATTTGAATAAGTTTGATAAATTAATCGATGAGCTTGAACCAAATATGTTGCGTTTGCCAGTTTTGATTAAAAAATACATCAAACAAAATGCAAAAGTGATTGCTTTTAATGTGGATCCAAAGTTTAATGATGCGATTGATGGTTTAATGTATATTCGAGTTTCGGATATTCCAGAATCTACTGTTCGTCCTGTTTTAGAGGATATTCAAGCAGAACTTGATAAAAAAATACAATCAGGAAAATTTGACGGAACAATTATTTAGTTTTTATCAAATTATAAAACATAAAAAAATGCGCTCAACCTAGTTGAGCGCATTTATATTTTAGCTTCGCTTTAATTATTGAGCAACTGCTGTAGAATCTGCTGCTGGAGCTGCTACTGCTGCTGAATCAGCTACTGGAGCTGCTGCAGAGTCAACTACTGCTGAATCAACTACTGCTGTAGCTGAATCTGTAGCTGGAGCTTCTTCTACTGGTGCTTCTTCAGTTTTCTCTCCACAAGATACTGCTCCTAATGATAAAGCTGCTACTGCAACTACTGCGAAAAATTTTTTCATCTTTTTAAAATTTTAATCGATTAAACGTTTGTTATTTGATGAGTCAAAGTTAGAATGATTTTGACCTGATATAATAAAAAATCATTGTAATTATTTTGTAAAACACTTTTTATTTTACAAAATATAGAATTACAATTATTTAAACGTTGAAATTTTCCGAAATTATAAAATTTATAAAACAAAAAAATCCTCAAATTCTATAATTCGAGGATGATTTTTTGATGTATTTTAAATGATTATTTTAAAACTTGTGCTTCTAATTTGAATTTTTCGATTTTATTTGAAATTAAATCCAACCTCAAATTATGAATACTTCCGATATGCGAAGTCTGAAATTCTTTGTGTGGTACATATGTTCCATTTTCTACAGATAAACCAACTTCTCTGTAAGCATCACGGAAAGGTGTTCCATTTTTGATCGCTTCATTAATATTTTCAACTGTATAAATCGGATCATATTTTTCCTGATTCATATAGTTATCTTTAATCTGAAGTTGAGGAATTGCAAATGTTAAGATGTCAATAATATTATCAAACTGCATCATTGGTTCGAATAATATTTCTTTCAAAATTTGATAATCGCGGTGATATCCACTTGGAAGATTATTAATCGTCATCATAATATCATTTGGCAATGCCTGAATTCTATTGCAATGCGCACGAGTTAACTCAAAAACATCTGGATTTTTCTTGTGCGGCATAATCGACGAACCTGTTGTCATTTCGTTTGGCAACTTCACAAAAGCTAAATCTTGTGAATTATATAGAACCAAATCATACGACATTTTAGACAATGTTCCACAAATCATTGCCAAAGCTGTTGCAACAGATTTTTCTGTTTTTCCACGAAGCATTTGCGCACCAACAGAAGAAACTAAGATTTCTGAAAAACCTAATTCTTGCGTTGTTTGTAAACGGTCAATTGGGAAACTTGTTCCGAAACCTGCACCTGAGCCCAAAGGATTTTGATCAGAAATTTTATATGCAGCCTCAAAAAAGTATAAATCTGTCAACAAACTTTCTGCATAAGCAGAAAACCACATTCCAAAACTACTTGGCATTGCCGCCTGAAAATGCGTATATCCAGGTAATTGATGATTCTTGAATTCGTCTGCTTTTTGTAGGAAAATCTCAATTAAGTTGACAATTTTCTCTGTTGTATGTTTTAAGTACTCTTTCTCAAAAAGTTGAATTGCAACCAAAACTTGATCATTTCGAGAACGCGCAACGTGAATTTTTTTCCCGGCATCGCCAGTTTTCTCAATTAAAAAAGCCTCAATTTTTGAATGTATATCTTCGTAATTTTCGTCGACTTCGAAATTATTTTCCGCAATCAGAACCAAAACTTCATCCAAAGCAATTTGCAAATCATCATTTTCTTCATTGGTAATCAAACCTGTTTTTGCTAGCATATTTGCCTGAGCTTTCGACGCTAAAGCATCGTATTTTGCAAGATGAGCATCCAATTCTCTGTCTTTTCCAACAGTAAATTTTTCGATTTTATCATTAATGGTAAAACCTTTGTCCCAAAGTTTCATATCTATAATAATGAATTAAGGGCGCAAAGTTAGTAAAAAGTTGTATAATATCTCATTAAAGTTGTATAATTATTAATAATCATAAATATTTATTCATATTGAATATTTTTGATTGTTTTTTGAGAATGTTTAGACGATTGATAGCATTTCGAAAGATTGATTATTGAATGTTTATTAATATTTCGAAATAATTCAATTTCGTAAAAAAATGACCCAAAAATTATGGAGTTGATATTTTAAGAACCTTTTAATTTTTAACTTCTATTTATTTACGTTTAAAACATTGTTAAAGTGAAATTTAGACCTTTTTTATAATAATTCTAAATTATTGAAATATAACTAAAATATATCATTCTTTGATGAAAAATCTTTACTATAAACGTAATTTTGTGTACCAATTTATAGCTAAACGCGTATTTGTTTAGATGATTGTTAATGTAAGTTTTAGAATAAAACTCAGACTCAAATGCTTATGTATGTTGAGTTTGTGTGAGTTAAATTATTAAAAATTACCCTCCGAAAAAATTACATACTTAGTTTGTATTCTGATAACAGTGGTTGCCTATGCCAAAAATGATTTTTGTTGAAAATAATTTTTGCATAAGATGTGACGATACAGCGAAGTGTTATTATATAATTCATTTTGATTGGATGAAATCAGGTGTAAGTAGCTTGGTTTTAAACAATCTTTAATATTAAAAAGAAAAGATAGATAATTATGAGTCTTTACCAAGAGTATCTTAACGAGATTGAAGAAAGAAAAGGTCAAGGTTTACATCCAAAACCAATTGATGGTGCAGAATTACTAAGTGAAATCATTAATCAAATTAAAGATGTTAACAACGAATACCGCGAGGATTCTGTTAAATTCTTTATCTATAACACATTGCCAGGAACAACTTCTGCTGCAGGTGTAAAAGCAAAATTTTTAAAAGAGATTATTTTAGGAGAAGCTACAGTTGCTGAAATTACACCAGCTTATGCTTTCGAATTGTTATCTCACATGAAAGGAGGACCATCTATCGAGGTTCTTTTAGACTTAGCTTTAGGAAACGACGAAGCAATTGCAAAACAAGCTGCTGAAGTTCTTAAAACACAAGTTTTCTTATACGATGCAGATACAGCGCGTTTAGCTGATGCTTTTAAAGCAGGAAATGCAATCGCAAAAGATATTTTAGAAAGTTATGCAAAAGCAGAGTTCTTTACTGAATTACCAGCAGTTGCAGAAGAAATTAAAGTAGTTACTTACATTGCTGCTGAAGGTGATATTTCTACGGATTTATTATCTCCAGGTAACCAAGCGCACTCTCGTTCTGATAGAGAATTGCACGGCCAATGTATGATTACGCCAGCTGCTCAAGCGGAAATTAAAGCATTACAAGCGCAACATCCTGATGCTTCTGTGATGTTAATTGCTGAAAAAGGTACAATGGGAGTTGGTTCTTCTCGTATGTCAGGTGTTAACAACGTGGCTTTATGGACAGGAAAACAAGCATCGCCTTACGTTCCTTTCGTAAATATTGCGCCAATTGTTGCAGGTACAAACGGAATTTCTCCAATTTTCTTAACAACTGTTGATGTAACAGGAGGTATCGGAATCGATTTGAAAAACTGGAAAAAACAAGTTGATGCAAACGGTGATGTAGTTCGTAACGAAGCGGGCGATCCTGTTTTAGAAGAAGTTTATTCAGTTGCTACAGGTACTGTTTTAACAATCAATACAAAAACTCAAAAATTATACAATGGAGACCAAGAGTTAATTGATATTTCAAGATCATTGACTCCTCAAAAAATGGAATTTATCAAAGCGGGTGGTTCTTACGCAATCGTTTTTGGTAAAAAAATCCAAACATTTGCTGCTCAAACTTTAGGTATCGAAGCTCCAGCAGTTTTCGCTCCTTCAAAAGAGATTTCAAATGATGGTCAAGGTTTAACTGCAGTTGAAAAAATCTTCAATAATAATGCAGTAGGATCTACTCCAGGAAAAGTTTTACATGCTGGTTCTGACGTTCGTGTTAAAGTAAACATTGTTGGTTCTCAAGATACAACTGGTTTGATGACATCGCAAGAGTTAGAAGCAATGGCTGCTACAGTGATCGCTCCAACAGTAGATGGTGCTTATCAATCAGGATGTCACACAGCTTCAGTTTGGGATAAAAAAGCACAAGCTAATATTCCTAAATTGATGAAATTTATGAATGATTTCGGTGTAATTACAGCGCGTGACCCTAAAGGTGAGTATCATGCAATGACTGACGTTATCCACAAAGTATTGAATGATATTACAATCGACGAATGGGCGATTATCATTGGTGGTGACTCGCACACACGTATGTCTAAAGGTGTTGCTTTCGGTGCCGATTCAGGAACTGTAGCATTAGCTTTAGCAACTGGTGAAGCTTCTATGCCAATTCCAGAATCTGTAAAAGTAACATTCAAAGGAGAGATGAAACAACACATGGATTTCCGTGATGTGGTTCACGCTACTCAAGCTCAAATGTTGAAACAATTTGACGGTGAGAATGTATTCCAAGGTCGTATCATCGAGGTACACATCGGTACATTATTAGCGGATCAAGCGTTTACATTTACAGACTGGACTGCAGAAATGAAAGCGAAAGCATCTATCTGTATTTCTCAAGATGATACATTAATCCAATCGTTAGAAATTGCGAAATCTCGTATCCAAATCATGATCGAGAAAGGAATGGACAACAAAAACCAAGTGTTACAAGGATTAATCGACAAAGCAAACAAACGTATCGAAGAAATTAAATCGGGTGCTAAACCTGCTTTAACTCCAGATGCAAATGCTAAATATTACGCTGAAGTAGTAATCGACTTAGATATTATCGAAGAGCCAATGATTGCCGATCCAGACGTAAACAATGCTGATGTTTCTAAACGTTATACACACGATACAATCCGCGATTTAACTTACTATGGTGGAGATAAACACGTAGATTTAGGTTTCGTAGGATCTTGTATGGTTCACAAAGACGATTTAAAAATCGTTTCTCAAATGTTACGTAATGTAGAAAAAGCGAATGGTAAAGTTGAGTTCAAAGCTCCTTTAGTTGTTGCGGCGCCTACTTACAACATCATCGACGAATTGAAAGCAGAAGGTGATTGGGAAATGTTACAAAAATACTCAGGATTTGAGTTTAGTGACTTATTGCCAAAATCTACTGCGCGTACAGAATACGAAAACATTATGTACTTAGAGCGTCCTGGTTGTAACTTATGTATGGGTAACCAAGAGAAAGCGGAAAAAGGAGATACAGTAATGGCGACATCTACACGTTTATTCCAAGGTCGTGTGGTTGAGGATAGAGATGGTAAAAAAGGAGAATCTTTATTAGCATCAACTCCAGTAGTTGTTTTATCAGCGATTTTAGGACGTATTCCTAATATTGAAGAATATAAAGCTGCTGTAGAAGGTATCAACTTAACAAAGTTTAAACCAATTTCAATGAACTAATCGTTCGTAGAAAATGATATATTAAAGGCTAACATTTCGGTGTTAGCCTTTTTTTTGTTATAAATATATAATCTTGCAAATAAATAAGTTAGAATTGATTTAAATAAGGTTATTAACCATTTATACACGTTAAATATTAAATAATTCAGTATATTGGGGTATGTTTTTTGATAAATTAAAACCAATTAAATAAATCAATTATTATGGCATTTGATATAAATATGATTAAAGGCGTTTATGCCAAAATGCAAGAACGTGTAGATGCTGCGAAAACTATCGTAGGTCGACCTTTAACGTACTCAGAAAAAATTTTATATGCTCACTTGTTTGACGGAAAACCAACGCAAGCGTATACAAGAGGAGAATCTTATGTAGATTTTGCGCCAGATCGTGTAGCAATGCAAGATGCAACTGCTCAAATGGCTTTGTTGCAATTTATGCAAGCAGGAAAAACAAAAACGGCTGTTCCTTCTACGGTTCACTGTGATCACTTGATTCAAGCTAAAGTTGGAGCAAAAACCGATTTACAAGAAGCAATCAATAAATCATCAGAAGTATTTAATTTCTTAGAATCAGTTTCTAATAAATATGGAATTGGATTCTGGAAACCAGGTGCAGGAATTATTCACCAAGTAGTATTAGAAAACTATGCATTTCCAGGAGGAATGATGATTGGTACCGATTCTCATACGCCAAATGCAGGTGGATTAGGAATGGTAGCAATTGGTGTTGGTGGTGCCGATGCTGTTGACGTAATGTCTGGAATGGCTTGGGAATTAAAAATGCCAAAATTAATCGGAGTTAAATTAACAGGTAAATTATCTGGTTGGGCTGCTCCCAAAGACGTTATTTTAGAAGTTGCTGGACGTTTAACTGTAAAAGGTGGAACAGGAGCAATTGTAGAGTATTTTGGAGAAGGAGCTGAGTCTTTATCTGCAACAGGTAAAGGAACAATTTGTAACATGGGTGCAGAAATTGGAGCAACAACTTCAATCTTCGCTTATGATGATGCTTCAGAAAGATATTTAAGAGCGACTGATCGTAATGATGTAGCAGATGCTGCAAATGCTCACAAATCTTATTTACGTTCTGATGATGAAGTTTATGCAAATCCTGAAAACTTCTATGATCAATTAATTGAAATCAACTTATCTGAATTAGAGCCTCGTTTGAATGGTCCTTTTACGCCAGATTTAATGACACCAGTTTCTAAAATGAAAGAAACTGCAGCAGCTAATGGTTGGCCTTTAGATGTTGAATGGGGATTAATCGGTTCTTGTACAAACTCTTCTTACGAAGATTTGACGCGTGCTGCTTCGATTGCGCAACAAGCTTTAGACAAAGGTTTAGAAGCAAAATCATCTTTCGGAATTAACCCAGGTTCTGAGGTAGTTCGTTATACAGCCGATCGTGATGGTTTATTAAAAACTTTCGAGGATTTAGATGCAGTTATCTTTACAAATGCTTGTGGACCTTGTATTGGTCAATGGGATCGTGAAGGAGCGGATAAAGAAGAAAAAAATACAATCGTTCACTCATTCAACCGTAACTTCAAAAAACGTGCGGACGGAAATCCAAATACATATGCTTTCGTAACATCTCCTGAAATGGTTGCAGCGATTGCAATTTCTGGACGTTTAGATTTTAATCCATTAACAGATAAATTAATCAATAAATTTGGTGAAGAAGTAATGTTAGATGCTCCAAAAGGAGAGGAATTACCAACAAAAGGTTATGCTTACGAAGATAATGGATATCAAGCACCAGTTGAAGACGGTTCTCGTGTAGAAGTGATCGTAAATCCAAATTCTGAGCGTTTACAATTATTAGAAGGTTTCAAACCTTGGAATGGTGAAAACATTATGGGTGCTAAATTATTAATAAAAGCATTTGGTAAATGTACAACTGACCATATTTCTATGGCTGGACCTTGGTTACGTTTCCGTGGACACTTAGATAATATTTCGAATAATACTTTGATTGGTGCTGTAAATGCATTCAATCAAGAAACAAATTCAGTTAAAAATCAATTAACAGGAGAATACGGACCAGTTCCAGACACTGCACGTGCATATAAAGCGGCAGGTGTACCTTCTGTAATTGTTGGTGACGAAAACTACGGAGAAGGTTCTTCTCGTGAGCATGCGGCAATGCAACCACGTCATTTAGGTGCTGTAGCAGTATTAGTACGTTCTTTTGCACGTATCCACGAAACAAATCTTAAAAAGCAAGGAATGTTAGCGTTGACATTTGCGGATAAAGCAGATTATGATAAAGTACAAGAAGATGATACAATCAACTTTATAGACTTAACAGAATTTGCACCAGGAAAACCTTTGACAATCGAGTTTGTTCATGCAGATGGATCTAAAGATTTAGTTGTAGCAAATCATACATACAATGCACAACAAATTGAATGGTTCAAAGCTGGATCAGCATTAAATTTAATTAAAGCGCAACAAGCGTAACAATTATTTCAACATAAAAAGTAAAAGCCGATGTATTTCTACATCGGCTTTTTTTATTGAATTCTGTAAATAATTCTTTTATAAAAAGAAGCTCTAATCAAATTGATTAGAGCTTTTGAGGTTCCTAGCGGATTCGAACCGCTGTGGACGGTTTTGCAGACCGCTACCTAGCCTCTCGGTCAAGGAACCATTCCCGTTCTTTTGGACTGCAAATATAGCAATAATTTCAGAAAAAAAAAGTTTAATACGATTTTTCTAAAATAACACTCACTTTTTCTACATGCCCACCAATAGGAGGATTCAGCTTTGATAATTTTACTCTTGCATATGTAACATTCGTAAGTTCTTGACCTATACGATCTAACACTCTTTTACAAACATGTTCCAAAAGTTTTGAACGAATACCTACTTCTTCCTTCACAATTTTATTTAACGAAACATAATCCAAAGCATCAACCAATTCATCCGATTCTGTTGCTTTCGTAAAATCTGCATGCGCTTCCAAATCAACCAAATAATCAGAACCAATGCGCGCTTCTTCATCTAAACATCCGTGATTCGAATATATTTTTATATTTTCTAAAATAATTACTCCCATAGTTCAAAGATAAAAAAAGACTTGCGTATTTCTACACAAGTCTTGTATTGTTTAATTTTTTTAAACCTTATTATTTTGCAGATGCAAATCTTTCCGCAACTTTATCCCAGTTAATTACAGAGAAGAAAGCCTCGATATAATCAGGACGACGGTTTTGGTAATTTAAGTAATAAGCATGTTCCCAAACATCTAATCCTAAAACAGGAAATCCTTGTACATCAGCAACAGGCATCAAAGTAGAATCTTGATTTGGAGTTGATGTTACAACTAATTTTCCATCTTTTACGATTAACCAAGCCCATCCAGAGCCAAAGCGTGTTGCAGCAGCTTTAGAAAACTCATCTTTGAAAGCTTCAAAAGATCCAAAAGCAGCGTTAATTGCATCAGCAACTTCTGCAGTTGGTTGATTAGCACCACCTGGAGTTAAAATTTCCCAGAATAAATTGTGATTGTAAAAACCACCACCATTGTTACGAACAGCTGGTTTGTCAGTTCCTTTTGCTAAAATTTCTTCGATTGTAGCGTTTGCTAAATCAGTTCCTTCAATAGCAGCATTCAAGTTATTTGTATACGCAGCATGGTGTTTGTCATGGTGAATTTCCATTGTTTTTGCGTCAATATGAGGTTCTAATGCATCAAATGCATAAGGTAATTTTGCTAATTCAAAAGCCATAATATTTATTTTTTAGATTTAATTTTCTTGTATAAAGATACACAATAACTCAACAAATATGATTCCGAAATGATAGAATTTTAACATTATTTAATAGTAAAAGCTTATTTTAGTAAAAGATTCTAAATTTTTGAAATGAAAATACTTTGGAAAATAATAAAATGGTTCATCATAATCATTTGTGTATTAATCCTAATTCTTTATGCAACAGGGAATGACTACATTTTTCGTGGCGTAAAATTAACCTATATGAAAGGTGAAAGCACTGCAAATATCAACGATTACAAAGATTTTGATAACAATGTAATTTTGGCAGGTGCACCGCGAGTTTGGCATCAACATTTAGATTATAATCAATTTCCGTTGTCAGCTAACTTCGAAAAAGAGATGAACGATTTCGGAACTGCTGGATTGGTTATTATAAAAGATAATCAAATTTTGAGCGAATATTATTTTAATGGATATGCGCAAAATGATATTACCAATTCTTTTTCGATGGCGAAAACATTCACAACAATGATGTTAGGAAAAGCGATTGAGCAAGGTTATATCAAAAGTTTAGATCAAAAAATAACAGATTTCATTCCAGAATTTAAAGATGATAAATATGGAGCTGAATGTACAGTTGGCGATTTATCTGCGATGACATCTGGTTATGATTGGGACGAAGATTATTATTTTCCGCTCAATCCTACTGCAAAAGCGTATTATGGCGATGATATCGTTAAACAAATGTTAGATCGAAAATTTGTTTCTCAACCTGGCGGACATTTCAAATATCAATCGAGTGACACGCAATTATTAGGAATTGTGATTGAACGCGCAGTGAAAAATAAATCGTTATCACAATATTTTCAAGAAGAATTTTGGCAACCAATGGGCATGGAATTAGATGCGCAATGGTCGAAAGATAATCCGAAAGGAATGGAGAAAACCTATTGTTGCTTCAATGCGACAGCGCGAGATTTTGCAAAACTTGGACAATTATTATTGAATGATGGAAATTGGTACGGAAAACAAATTTTGGATTCAACATTTGTTCAGAAAATGGTTTTACCAAACAAAAAAGCGTTCGGACCAAATGAACCAAAAATTTATGGTTATTCAGTTTGGATGGATTACAATTACAAAACGTCTTTTTATGCGATGTTAGGACATTTGGGACAACGTATCATTGTAATTCCTTCAGAAAAATTAGTTGTTGTTCGAACTGGAAAAACACACAATGATCAGCCAAATAATCGTCCAATTGCAGATGGTGATGTTTATCGATTGGTAGACGAAGCGATACGAATTAATCAAAAAGTGAAAGAAAATGATCCAACGAATTCCTTACAGTAAAATATTATTTTTAGATATAGAAACGGTTCCACAAACTGATGATTGGAATCTTTTGACTGAAAGAACACAAGCTCTTTGGGAAAAGAAAACAGCTTATCAACGCAATAATAACGAGATTTCTCCTGAAGAATTTTACCACGAACGCGCTGGAATTATGGCAGAATTCGGGAAAATAGTCTGTATTTCGGTCGGAATTGTTGTCAAAGATTCTTTTATTCACATCAAAAGTTTTTATGGACATGATGAGAAAAAATTGTTAGAAGATTTCAATTCAATGTTGATTGAAAACTTTTTTAAGCCTGATCATATTTTATGTGCGCACAACGGAAAAGAATTCGATTTTCCGTACATCGCTCGCCGAATGATGATTAATCAAATTGAAATTCCAGCTATTTTGCAATTATTTGGTAAAAAACCATGGGAAGTTCAGCATTTGGACACAATGGAGTTATGGTAATTTGGTGATTACAAGAACTTTACATCATTAGATTTATTGGCAAATGTTTTCGAAATTCCTACTCCGAAAGATGATATCGATGGTTCGCAAGTTGCGCGTGTATATTACGATGAAAACAATGTAGAACGCATCAAAGATTATTGTGAAAAAGATGTTGTAACCTTGATTAATGTTTTCAGGAAAATGCGCTACGATCAACCTTTACAACGAAAAGAAGATTTATAAAAACAAAAAATCCGCTATAAAGCGGATTTTTTTGTTTTTATATTTAATGATTAATTTTCATCATCTTCTGCAGAATCTGGTTCATCGCGGAAGTTTTCAATCAATTCATCTTTCACTTTCAATTGTACTTGTTCAACAGAGTTTCGGTACATTTTGATAATTGTTCCTGTATATTCTTCCAAATCAATCAAATCTCCTTCCGTTAATTCCTTATCAGGATAACATTCAGAAATCAATCCAGCCAACGTATCATAATGTTCGCTTTCTTCGAATCTAAACGGCACTAAACGATTAATATCGCTTATCGCATTGTGTGCATTTATATTATAAACACCTTCAGAAACACGAGAAACAATAGGATCTTCGTTATCATATTCGTCTTGAATTTCTCCAACCAATTCCTCCAAGATATCTTCCATCGAAACAATCCCTGCAACTTCACCAACTTCATTTGTTACAATTGCAATTTGCATATGTTTTTTCTGAAATTGTTTCATTACATTTTTAATCAACGCATTTTCTGAAATAAAAATTGGCTCACGCAACAATCCTTCAATTTCAGTTTGATTTGGATTTTCTAACAATTGCTTGATTAAATCTTTTGCGTAAATGACACCTTTTATATTATCAAATTCTTCTTCGTAAACTGGATAACGCGAATAACCTTCGTTAATCGCATAATCTAATGCATCTTTTACAGAAGTATTAATATTAATTGCAGAAACATTTTTTCGTAAAGTTTGAATATTCATCACACGACGATCATCAAACTCAAACACATTTTGAATTAAATTACGCTCAGATTCCTCAATTGCTCCACCTTCAGAACTCTCTGTAATAATCATTTTCAACTCTTCTTCTGTGTGAATTTCACCTCCATGAATAGGATGAATTCCAATCGCACGAAGAATTACATTTGCCAAACCATTCATTAACACAATAAGCGGTTTGAAAACAAAATAAAATGCACGAAGTGGCCAAGCTACTGTAAATGTAGTTTTCGTTGGATACTGAATTGCGATAGATTTCGGTGCTAATTCACCAAAAACAATGTGCAAAATAGTAATGATAACGAAAGCTGCTGGAAACGCAACATTATGCGCAATCGCTGTCCATGAAGGAGAAGTTAAACCAACTACTTCAAAAAGTTTTACGATTACAGGCGTTAAAGAGCTTTCTCCAACCCAACCAAGACCAAGCGAAGCTAATGTAATACCTAACTGTGTTGCGGCAAGATAAGAATCTAAATGATTAACGATTCGTTTTGCAGCATTTGAAGTTCTTTCGTTAATATCTTGATTAACTTCAATTTGTGACGAACGTACTTTTACAATTGCAAACTCGGCTGCAACGAAAAAACCATTTAATAAAACAAGGAAAATTGTAAGCAAAAGTTTTGCTACAGAAATTTCATCGGCGACATTGTGATTAGCGACTAAAAACAATGTCGAAATCTGGGAGTATGTATCCATTCTTCGAATTTAAAAGACTGACTTGTTATAAGTTTTTATAAGTCAGTAAATCAATACATCTAAATTAATAAAAAAAATTAAAAATCACAACGTTTTGATTCGTAGCAAAATTACAAAATTTATAAATACAAAATCTTAGAAATTATTGATTCGAGAAAATGACTAAAAAATCACTAAATTTCCACTTCATTTACCAAGCAACAATTTGCCATGCAAAAGCAAGATTTACATTATATTATCGAAGTCAAAAATTTATCAATTTCTTTTGGAGATAAACAAGTTCTGAATAACATCAATTTCAAAGTAGAACAAGGTGATACATTAGGAATTGTTGGAGAATCTGGCTCTGGAAAGTCGTTAACTTCTTTGGCGATTATGGGTTTATTGTCTCCTAATGCGACAATTCATCCCGAAAGTGAAATTCTTTTTCGTCAAGATGATAAAATGATAGATTTGCTTAAACTTTCTCCTAAAGAACTGGAAGAAATAAGAGGAAATGAAATCGGAATGATTTTTCAAGAACCGATGACTTCTCTAAATCCAAGTTTGCGTTGCGGAGAACAAGTGGAGGAAGCGATTCGTTTACATCAAAATTTATCGAAAGAAGAAGCTAAAAAGAAAGTTCTTCATCTTTTTGAACAAGTTAAATTACCAAATCCCGAACGTATTTATAAAGCTTATCCGCACGAATTATCTGGTGGACAAAAGCAACGTGTAATGATTGCAATGGCGATTTCTTGCGAGCCGAAATTATTGATTGCCGATGAACCTACAACTGCTTTGGACGTTACAGTACAAAAAGCGACGTTAGATTTATTGAAAGAATTACAAGAAAAAAATAACATGAGTATGTTGTTTATTTCTCACGATTTGGGCGTGATTGCTAATGTTTGTGAAGAAGTTTTGGTGATGTTTCGTGGTGATGTTGTGGAACAAGGAAATGTAGAAACAATTTTTAATCATCCGAAAGAAAATTATACAAAAGGATTAATTGCTTGTCGACCTCGATTGGATGAACGTGCAAAACGTTTACCTACGGTAAACGTTTTCTTAGAAAATCCAAATTTCGAAACTGAGATCTATACAGAAGAAGAACGCGAAACTTTTCACGAAAAAATTTATGCAAATCCTCCAATTTTAGAGGTTAAGAATTTGAAGAAATACTTCTATCCTTCGACTTTATTTGGAAATGCAACAATCCCGAATGTAAAAGCTGTAGATGATATTTCGTTCAAAGTTTATCCGGGTGAAACAATGGGTTTAGTTGGCGAGTCGGGTTCTGGAAAAACAACCTTGAGTAGAACGGTTTTGTTATTAGAAAAACCAACTGCTGGCGAAATATATTATAATGGTATAGATATTACGAAACTGAAAAAAGAGGAAATTCGTAAATTAAGAAGAGAAATTCAGATTATTTTCCAAGATCCATATTCAAGTTTGAATCCTCGACAAACCGTTGCGCAAATTATTACGGAGCCAATGCAAGTACATAAAATTGGTCAGAATAAATCTGAACGATTACAAACGGCTTCATCTCTTTTACAAAAAGTAGGTTTATCAGATCAAGATTTGAACAAATATCCGCACGAATTTTCTGGTGGGCAACGTCAACGTATCGGGATTGCTCGTGCTTTGGCTTTAAATCCTAAATTTATCATTTGTGATGAATCTGTTTCTGCGTTGGATGTTTCTGTTCAGGCACAAGTTTTGAATTTATTAAATGATTTGAAAACCGAATTTGGTTTTACCTATATATTTATCTCGCACGATTTGGCTGTTGTAAAATATATGAGTGATCAATTATTGGTGATGCAACATGGAGAAATGAAAGAATTGGACGATGCAGACAAGGTTTATGCGCATCCGACAACAAACTATACCAAAGAATTGATAGAAGCGATTCCAAAGCTATAAAAGGAATCTGTATAAAAGCAAAAAGCGTTTGAAGTTTATTTCCTCAAACGCTTTTTTATTGATCGCAATAAATCAATATAAACTAAACTATTTCAAAATAAAAAAAGCATCCAAATCTGAATGCTTTTTTGTAGTCCCTAGGGGAATCGAACCCCTCTTTCTAGAATGAAAATCTAGTGTCCTAACCGATAGACGAAGGGACCTCCTTTCGTATTATTGTGGTGCAAAAATAAACGTTTATTTTTTATTACCAAACAATTTTCGAAAATTTTATACTATTTTTTTTAATCAAGTCAAATTGTAGTCCCTAGGGGAATCGAACCCCTCTTTCTAGAATGAAAATCTAGTGTCCTAACCGATAGACGAAGGGACCACTTAATATGAATTAATTAATTCGAATATTCTTTATTTTGAATGAACGTCATTTTGTGTTGGGAGTTGTAGAAAAGTCGATGTATAATTCTAATAATTTGAACCAAGTTGAATTATACAGCGACATTTTCATTCCCGATTAATCATCTAAACATTATGATTAACCTTTACAAACAAAACACAAAAAACAATTTCCTTTACACAGTATTCTACTGGTTGTTTAAAAAATCAACAACTATGAACAAGGAAAAAAAAGATTGCAATAATGCAATCCATCTATTAATTTGTAGTCCCTAGGGGAATCGAACCCCTCTTTCTAGAATGAAAATCTAGTGTCCTAACCGATAGACGAAGGGACCACTTTTATTTTATTAAGCTAATCCCGCAATATGTTTCGCTAACTTTGATTTTAAGTTTGAAGCTTTATTCTTGTGAATAATGTTTCTTTTTGCTAACTTATCAATCATTGAAGAAACTTTTGGAAAAACTGTTTCTGCTTCATTTTTATCAGATTCAGATCTTAAAGCTTTAATAGCTGTACGAGCTGATTTGTGATAATATTTATTACGATCGCGTCTTACCGCTGATTGTCTAATTCTTTTTAATGCTGACTTATGATTTGCCATAACTTAAATCTCTTTCTATTTTAGTTCGGCAAAGATATAAACAAATATTTTATCTCGCCAAATTAATTTAATAATTTTCTAAAACACTTTTATGTAGCCCATAGGAGAATCGAACTCCTGTTTCCAGGATGAAAACCTGATGTCCTAACCACTAGACGAATGGGCCGCATGACGGCTTAACCACTTGTTGTGAAAAGCGAGTGCAAATGTAGAACTATTTTTTGAACTTCCAAATTTATTTAAAAGTTTTTTTGAATAGATTTTTGTTAAAAAATGTTAAGGAAGTTAATATTTTGTCAAAACATCTCTTATATATAATGAGTTATATTTTTAACAATTACTTTAGCGGTGCTATTAAAATTTATACAAACGAATACTCAATATATGAAAGCATCGATATTAGGTGTAGCTGCAGTGGTTTGCACGATGTTTATAACATCATGTTCATCTTTAACCCCAGTTAGTGAAGCTACAGAATATTCTTCGAGAAGTTTCGTACCGAAACCAAGAGCTATTGAAGCTCAAGCTAAAATAATCAATAAACATGCCAATTTAGATGTTACACCAATAGAAATTAACGATGAAGCGAAATCTATGGTTGTGTTAAACAGCGTTTTAGAAGAAACGAATGAATTGTTTGCAGGATTTTTATTAAAAGAAGCAGAAACGTATATTGGTACACCTTACCGATACGGAGGCACAACAAGAAGTGGTATTGATTGTTCTGCCTTTGTTAGAAACGTTTTCGAGACTTTCAATAAAAATTTACCTCGTGTATCTGCAGATCAGGCAAGAGAAGGTTTTACAGTTAGTACAGACGAAGCAAAAGAAGGAGATTTAGTTTTCTTTGCAACAAGAGGTCGCGGTAGAGTTTCGCACGTAGGAATTGTTCATGGAAGAAATAAAGATGGAGTTTTAGAATTCATTCATTCATCTACTTCTCAAGGCGTTATGGTATCTTCTTTAAATGATAGATATTGGGGACCAAAATTCTTATACGTAAAAAGAATATTATAATAATAGTATAATTTCATTATCATATAAAAAAAGCATCAAGTAATCTTGATGCTTTTTTTGTCTTATTTTTTATTTTCGATGTTCTCGTAAAATCATCACAAATAATACAATTAATGGAACAATCATTCCTAAAATATAATACATATTGATTTGTAAAATTGTTGGATAAAATAATATTGCAGATAATAATCCCACAATCGCTCCACCTAAATGCGCTGAATGTCCGATGTTTCCTAAATTAGTTTTCATTCCATAAACTGAATATCCTAAATATAATATTCCGAAAATCCAGGCTGGAATTGGTAAAGCAAAAAATAATCTTAATTCCATTTCAGGAAAAGCTGCAATTGCAGCAAACAAAATTCCTGTTACTCCGCCTGAAGCTCCTACTGCCGAATAAAAAGTTTCTTTCTTATGAATTAACAACGACAATAGATTTCCGCCAATAACCGCTGCTAAAAAAACTAAAAGAAACATTCCGTAACCTACATTTAGTTTTGCATTCGAGAAGTCGCCTAACAAAAATCCTTCTGGACTCGCAAAAAATCCGATAACAGGATTTGCAAAAAAGTAAAGCGTTAACATATTGAATAACAAATGAGTGAAATCAACATGTAAAAATCCTGAACTTAAAATTCTATAGTATTCCTTATTATATAATATCGACCCTACTTGGAATTTATATTTTTCAAAAAAAGCTAAATCGTTAAAACCTTTCCAACTTACCAAAACATTCAATCCAATAACGACTAATGCCACAATAGAGATGTCTCCCATTATTCTTCTATATTTTCTTCTTCATTATTATCCTCCTCAATCGCATCAAATAGCGTCGGCTGCGGCTCTTCTTCTGACTCCTCCTCTTCTTCTGGTTCTTCGAATGGAAGCGGTTCTAACACATTAATCTGTTTTAATTTATATGTCGTCAATTGATTTCCTTGCGCTTTAATTCCTTTAACTGTAATAAATTCTTCTAAATTTATCACTTCTGGTTCTTTTTCTAAACCTTTTACTTTCGGGAAAATCAACTCAATAACTGGTAAATAATCTGTCGAAACAACTTTTATTGATGATTTACCATCTTCTAACGTATAAAAAGTTTGTGGAGAAAATGTATCTTCTAAAAGGAAACGTTTCACAAAATAACGATCTTTTTCTGCATCATAATACACGCAAGAAATCGGTTTTGAAGGTTTCCATTTCTCGATAATTTCTAAATCTTCGTCAAAACGATTACTCAAATCAAACGAAACCAATTTTGCTTCACCTTTTTTATTAATCGTTAAAATTTTATCATCACCCTTAAAAGAACCTAATAAAATCCCCAATCCATCTGCATTTAGGCGTTTTGTATCCGTATCAAACCAAATTTGACGAGGTGCTAAAGTCGAAACTCCTTCCTCTTTCAATTCTACTTTTTTGATTGGATATTTTGTTACTAAATTTCCTTTTGATGCACGACCTTTAATCGCTAAATCAGCAAAATTAATATCAAATTTTAATTTTTTGATTCGTTGATGAGTTTTTAAAATAATTGATACAACTTCGGCTTCTCCATTTGGATTTGCTGAAAAATACAACACTTCCGAACCTTTATTACCAGCCGTTAAATCATATTCTTTATCGCGAGTAATTCCCGTTACAGCAAAACGTTTTTGATAAGCCGGACCATTTTTACCATCGCGATAAATCAAGTTATAAATGGTACGTTTATCATTTTTATGCCAAATTCCAACATGAATAATTCCTTTTCCAACAAAAGTTTTTGCATCAACTTTTGTCACAATCATCGAACCATCATGTTTGAAAACCACAATATCATCAATATCAGAACACTCGAATAAATACTCGTCTTTTTTCAATGAAGTTCCGATAAAACCTTCGTTTCTATCCACATAAAAACGTGTATTTGCAACGGCAACTTTTGTCGCATCAATCGTATCAAATGTTCTAATTTCTGTTTTACGTTCTTTTCCTTTTCCGTATTTTGTCTTTAGGTTTTTGAAATAATCGATCGCATAATCAATCAAATTTGCTAAATGATGTTTTACATTCTCGATTTTATCTTCTAATGATTCAATAAATTGTTGTGCTTTATCTAAATCAAATTTTGAAATACGTTTGATTCGAATTTCTGTTAAACGCGTAATATCTTCTTCCGTAACTGGACGAATTAAATGCGCAATATGTGGCTTCAGCCCTTTATCAATCGCAGAAATTACACCTTCCCATGTTTCTTCTTCTTCGATATCGTGATAAATTCTATTCTCGATAAAAATTCGTTCCAACGAAGAAAAATGCCATTGTTCTTGCAGTTCATCTAACTCAATTTCTAACTCTTTTTTCAACAATTCAACTGTATTGTTTGTATTGTGAATTAAAATTTCAGAAACTGTTAAAAATTCTGGTGTTTGTTCATTAATCACACACGCATTTGGCGAAATAGAAATCTCGCAATCCGTGAATGCATACAATGCATCAATTGTTTTGTCTGGACTACTTCCTGGAACAAGATGAATTAAAATCTCAACTTCAGCCGCTGTATTATCTTCAATCTTTTTGATCTTGATTTTACCTTTATCATTGGCTTTTAAAACTGAATCAATCAAAGATCCTGTCGTTGTGCCGTAAGGAATTTCCGTAATTTTTAACGTTGTTTTATCTTCTTGCAAAATCTTTGCACGAATACGCACTTTACCACCACGCAATCCATCATTATAATCGGAAACATCAACCAATCCAGAAGTTAAAAAATCTGGGAAAATTTGAAATTTCTTTCCTTTCAGATGTAAAATTGACGCATCAATTAACTCATTGAAATTGTGTGGCAAAATCTTTGTTGACAAACCAACTGCAATTCCTTCTACTCCTTGTGCCAAAAGCAAAGGAAATTTGATTGGAAGATCAATTGGTTCTTTATTTCGACCATCATAAGATGGTTGCCATTTTGTAGTTTTTGGATTATAGACAACTTCTAACGCAAATTTAGTTAATCGAGCTTCGATATAACGCGACGCAGCTGCTCGGTCACCAGTGTAAATATTTCCCCAGTTTCCTTGCATATCGATCAACAATTCTTTTTGACCAATTTGAACCATTGCATCAGAAATCGCCATATCACCATGCGGGTGATATTTCATCGTATTTCCTACAATGTTCGCAACTTTGTTATATCGTCCGTCTTCCAACTCGCGCATTGAATGTAAAATTCTACGCTGAACTGGTTTCAACCCATCATAAATAGATGGAATTGCTCGTTCTAAAATTACATAAGAGGCATAGTCAAGAAACCATTCTTGGTACATACCAGAAACCTTCTTGATGCTCTCTTGATTGTCTTGCATCATGTTAAATAGCTACTTCTACATTGTTTTTGACCATACAATTAGACTCCACAATTTTGTCTAATTCAGTCAAAATAATATTAATATTTCGGTTAGAAATGAATGCTAAACGAAATTTGACTTTTGTTAAATTGGTAGGATTCTTTTTACTGTTAATATAAAAGACAACGTTTTTTGAAAGAATTCCTTTCTGAAAATCGTATTTGATCAATTTATACTTCGGTAAATCGATTTTGTTCGTTTTTGAATCTAAGAAGGATAAAAATCCAACATTCTTCGTTTCAAAAGTTATGGTTTCACCTTTTGTGTCTATCGCAAAAAATTGATTTCCACTTTTATAGCTTACATAAATAAACAACGCTATAAAAATTGCAACAACATAAGGTGGTATTATGTGATACTTGTAAGGTAAAATACCAGCATACATAATAAGGTTTAGAATGATTAAAATAACGATGGTGAAATTTAGCATTTTAAAGAGCTGTATCACATTTTTATTATTCTTCTTCATATTTATAAAATAGGTGTTTAGGTTAGATAGAAAGTAAGTTTTTTATATAATATTCTAATTTTTAATAGCTTCTACAGCCAAATTGTTAATAATAAATTCTTGTCTTGTTGGTGTATTTTTTCCCATGTAAAATTCTAAAAGACTTTCGATGGTTTGATCTTTTCCAATCATTACTGGTTCTAAACGAATATCTTTTCCGATAAAATGTTTGAACTCATCTGGCGAAATTTCACCTAATCCTTTGAATCGTGTAATCTCTGGATTTTTAACTTCTTCCAACGCTTTTATACGTTCTGGTTCAGAATAACAATAACGTGTTTCCTTCTTGTTTCTCACACGAAAAAGTGGTGTTTGCAAAATATACAAATGTCCCTCTTTGATCAATTCTGGGAAAAATTGTAAGAAAAATGTAATAATCAACAAACGAATGTGCATTCCATCGACGTCAGCATCAGTTGCAATTACAACATTATTGTAACGTAAATCTTCTAATCCTTCTTCGATGTTTAATGCCGCTTGTAAAAGATTAAATTCTTCGTTTTCATAAACAATTTTCTTTGTCAAACCGTATGAATTCAACGGTTTTCCTCTCAAACTAAAAACCGCTTGCGTTTCTACACTTCTACTTTTGGTAATCGATCCACTTGCCGAATCTCCCTCGGTAATAAAAATAGTTGTATCTAAACGTAATTCAGCTTTCGGATCATTATAATGTTGACGACAATCGCGCAATTTCTTGTTATGTAAACTAACTTTTTTGGCGCGATCACGCGCTAATTTTCGAATTCCAGAAAGCTCTTTTCGTTCCGTTTCTGATTGTTTAATCTTGCGTTCTAATGCTTGCGCAACTTCTGTATTTTTATGTAAAAAGTTGTCAAGATTCGTTTTGATAAAATCATTTACAAACGTGCGAACCGTTGTCATTCCTGGTCCAATTTCATTCGAACCAAGTTTAGTTTTTGTTTGCGATTCAAAAACTGGCTCAATTACTTTGATCGAAATTGCTCCAATAATTGATTTTCTAATATCCGCAGGATCATAATTTTTATTATAAAATTCGCGAACAGTTTTCACAACAGCCTCTTTAAAAGCTGTTAAATGTGTTCCTCCTTGCGTTGTATTTTGACCATTCACAAAAGAATAATACGTTTCCGAATATGATTTCGAGCTGTGCGTCATCGCAATTTCGATATCTTCTCCTTTCAAATGGATGATATCATAAATTGTTTCTTCCTCGATATTATCATTCAATAAATCTTTCAATCCGTCTTTCGAAAAGAATTCTTCTCCATTGAAAATAATTTTCAATCCTGGATTTAAGTAAACATAGTTTTTCAACATTTTGTCTACATATTCTTTTCTGAATTTAAAATTCAAGAAAATCGATTTATCTGGGATAAATGTAATTTTAGTTCCTTTTCGTAAAGATGTTTCTTTTTCATCTTCTTGATTTGCTAAAATCCCTTGCTCAAACTCTGCAATACGTGTTTTTCCATCTCGAATAGATTGCACTCGAAACGATGTTGACAACGCATTTACAGCTTTTGTACCAACACCATTTAAACCAACCGATTTTTTGAAAGCTTGTGAATCATATTTACCACCTGTATTCATCTTAGAAACGGCGTCAACCATTTTTCCAAGCGGAATTCCACGTCCATAATCACGAACCGTTACCTCATCTTCGCGCAGATTAATTTCGATTGTTTTTCCTGCACCCATCACAAATTCATCGATACAGTTATCTACAATCTCCTTCAACAAAATATAAATTCCATCATCTTGAGACGAACCATCTCCCAGCTTCCCAATATACATCCCAGGTCGCATGCGAATATGTTCGCGCCAATCAAGGGTTTTGATATTGTCTTCCGTATAATTTACTTGTTGATCTAATTCTGACATTTGAGTTGTTGAGTGTTAAACGAGTTTTACAAAAATAAGAAAAAATTTCCTAAAAATATTAAGGTTCATTGTTTTGATTTTGAGCAAAAACGACCTAATTTACCAATATGATAAAATCTAAACTACCCAATGTTTCGACAACCATTTTTTCGGTAATGAGTCAATTGGCAAATGAACATCAAGCGATTAATTTAGCGCAAGGTTTTCCTGACTTTAATGCAGATTCTGAATTAATTAGTCGTTTAAATTATTATTCAACACAAAATTACAATCAGTACGCGCCAATGACTGGCGTCGAAAAATTGCGTGTATTACTTTCAGAAAAATATTCTAATCTTTATCAATCTGATTACGATTTTCAGAATGAAATTAACATTACGAGTGGTGCAAGTCAAGCGATTTTTAATGTTGTTTCTACATTAATTCATCCAAATGATGAAGTAATTATTTTTGAACCTGCTTACGATTTATATCAACCAACGGTTGAATTATTTGGAGGAAAAATTGTTCCAATTCAGCTAAAATATCCTGAATATTCTATCGATTTTGAAGAATTGAAGAAAAAAATTAATGATAAAACGAAATTGATTATCGTTAATAATCCGAATAATCCAACTGGAAAAATTTTATCCGAAAATGATTTAAAACAATTTGAACAAATCCTAAAAGATTCAAATTGTTATTTGCTTGCAGATGAAGTTTATGAGCACATTACATTTGATGGAAAATCGCATCAAAGTTTTGCAAAATTAAAATCAGTAAAAGACAAGATTTTCATCGTAGGTTCTTTCGGAAAATTATTTCACATAACTGGTTGGAAAATCGGTTATATTTTAGCCGAAAAAGAATTGATGAAAGAGTTTAGAAAATGTCACCAATTCAATACTTTTTCTACGCATACACCATCACAATATGCAATTGCAGATTATTTAGAAAAACCTGATCATTACTTGCATTTGAATGATTTTTTTCAACAAAAAAGAGATTTATTTGTTAAAGGTTTAGCTTCAACAAATTTTGAAGTTTTGCCTTGCGAAGGAACTTATTTTGTAAGTGCAAATTATGCTAAAATAAGTGATTTATCTGATGATGAGTTTGCAAAACAGTTAACCATCAAAAATAAAGTTGCGACAATACCAATTTCAGCATTTTACCATGATAAAACAGATAACAAAGTAATCCGATTTTGTTTTGCTAAAAAGGATGAAACACTTTTAATGGCTTTAGAAAATTTGAAAAGTTTGTAGAAAAATAAAAGCTCAATCTTTCGATTGAGCTTTTTATATAGATATAATTTAAATCTTAAACATTAAACAAGAAATGCATAATATCACCATCTTGTACGATGTACGCTTTTCCTTCTACGTTTAATTTTCCTGCTTCACGACATTTAGATTCTGATCCGTATGTAATAAAATCCTCAAATTTGATTACCTCTGCACGAATAAATCCTTTCTCGAAATCGGTATGAATAACTCCAGCCGCTTGTGGTCCTGTAGAACCTTTTTTGATTGTCCAAGCACGAACTTCTTTTACACCTGCTGTGAAATATGTCTCTAAATCTAACAATGTATAAGCAGAACGAATCAAACGATTAACTCCTGGCTCTTCTAATCCTAATTCTTCCAAGAAAATTTGACGCTCATCAAACGTTTCTAACTCGTTGATATCAGCTTCTATTTGTGCCGCTAAAATTAACACTTCTGCGTGTTCATCTTTTACAGCTTCTTTCACTTTTTCTACCCATTCGTTTCCGTCTTTTGCAGCAGACTCGTCTACATTACATAAGTACAAAACTGGTTTAGAAGTAATCAATTGTAACGAATCTACAATTTCTTGCTCTTTTTCGTCCAAATCCATTTCACGAACATTTTTCAACTCTTCTAAATGAGCGATTACAGCTGTTAAAACTTCTACAACTTTTTGTTCGTCTTTATTTCCTGCTTTTGCTGCTTTTTTAGATTTATCGATACGTTTTGTAACTGTATCCAAATCTTTCAATTGCAACTCAATATCAATTGTTTCTTTATCACGCAATGGATTAATAGAACCATCAACATGTGTAATATTTTCGTTTTCGAAACAACGTAAAACGTGAATAATTGCATTACACTCGCGGATATTTCCTAAAAATTGATTTCCTAAACCTTCTCCCTTACTTGCTCCTTTTACTAAACCAGCAATATCTACAATTTCTACAACCGCAGGCACAACGCGCTCTGGATTTACAATTGCTTCTAACTGATTTAGACGAGTATCTGGTACAGAAACTGTTCCTACATTTGGTTCAATTGTACAGAAAGGATAATTCGCCGATTGCGCTTTTGCATTCGACAAACAGTTAAATAAAGTAGATTTACCAACATTAGGCAATCCAACAATTCCACATTTCATATATGTTGTCTCTTTTTTTAATGATTGAATATTAGAACGATGTTCTAATAATTTTGTGCAAAGATAATGATTTCCATTAAATTTATTTAACCGAAGAAACTCTGTTCAATTTTATATTTAATACATTTCCAGAATATGATTTCATTTCACCATAAAAACAATCGCAAGTCGCATTATAAGTTAAATCATAATAATTAGAAGTTTTATCAAGATTTATTTTTCTGAATTTGAGTTGAGGAAAATTAAACACAACAGAATCTGTCACATCTTTTTCATAATCGTCATGAAAATCAAATTCTATTTTTAATTTTGATTTATTTCTTGAAACATCCATAATCGCATCACTTTTCGACAAAGGAACTTCTACCACTTTCGATTTATAATCCAAAAAATCTTGTTTCCATTTTCCTTCAATTGTTTTTATATTATTGGATGCGCAACTCACAAGAAATAGCAAAAAGATAAATCCTAAAAAATGTTTCATAAGTGTTAATTTTTTATTGAAAATACAATTATTTATTTACATTTACTTAAATACTTATTACAATGAAATTAAAAGCCTTAATCGTAAGTTTTATGATTGCTTTCGCAGGAATCGTAAACGCGCAAACAGCAACAGAAATATTAACAAAAGCTCAAAACCAAGCGAAGGTTGAAAATAAAAATGTCTTTTTAATTTTTCATGCTTCTTGGTGCGGATGGTGTAAAAAGATGGAAAAAAATATGGACGATCCAGCTGTGAAACCATATTTTGATGCGAATTATGTCAAAACATTTATTACCGTGCAAGAACGTGCAGAAAAGAAAAATTTAGAAACGCCAGGCGGAGATGCTGTCAATGAGAAATTAGGTGGAAAAAATCAAGGTTTACCTTTTTGGGTAATTCTAGATTCGAACGGAAAAGTTCTAGAAGATTCTCGCGTAAATGGAGAAAATCTTGGTGGTCCAGCTTCTGAAGAAGAAGTAAATCATTTGATTTCAAAACTTGAAAAAACATCGAAAAACGACAAAGTTGATCTGGAAAAAATCAAAGAAGTTTTTATCTTGAAAAAGAAATAATTCATAAAAAAATCCGCTCAATGAGCGGATTTTTTTATTGCGTTAAAACATGAAAAGCTTCTTCCAAGTTTTTATATTGTCCTTTAAACTCTTCTATCGGTTGATCTGCCACAATTTTTCCTTTATTCAATAGGATTACACGCGAACAAAGCGCTTCTACTTCTTGCATAATATGTGTAGAAAGAATCACTGTTTTTTCCTTTCCAATCTCTTTAATTACTTCTCTAATTTCAATAATTTGATTTGGATCCAAACCATTTGTAGGTTCATCTAAAATCAAAATTTCTGGGCTCGAGATAATCGCTTGCGCCAATCCAACACGTTGTTTATATCCTTTTGATAATTGATGAATTTTCTTATGTTTTTCTGGTAATAAACCTACTTTTTCGATGACTTCATCAATTTTTGATTTAGGCACATTTCGAATATTTGTGACAAATTCCAAATACTCTTTTACATACATATCCATGTACAATGGATTATTTTCTTGCAAAAATCCAATCAACTTTTTCGATTCAATTGGCTGCGTCGAAACATTAAAATCATTCACAGAAATTTCACCAGAATCTGCATTTATTGCATTGGTAATGCTTTTCATCAATGTCGATTTTCCTGCTCCATTTGGTCCAAGTAAGCCAACAACTTCGCCATTATTGATAGAAAACGAAACTTTGTCTAAAGCCATCTGTTCACCGTATTTTTTTACTAAATCTGTAATGATTATTCCCATTTGATGAAAAATTTTCGATAAAATTAGCAAAAAAGATTTGGATAACTGAAAAATTATTTTTTAGATTTGTAGAACAATTAGAAAAACGAAATGGCAACATTCAATTATTTTAACGCATTCTTTTTTTACTTTTTTGGATATTATCCAGGAGAGCAGGGACTGCGTTGTCAAAATTGATTGTTAACATTCATAATAAGATAATATAAAGTCCCGCAATTTGTGGGACTTTTTTTGTGGAAAAAAATGAAAGAAAGAGTTGCAATACAAGGTTACATTGGTTCATATCATCACGAAGCTGCCAATAATTATTTAGGAAATGACATCGAAATTGTAGAATGCGACACATTCAAAACTTTAGCAAAGTCGCTTGCAAAGGGAAAAGTTGAAAAAGCAATCATGGCAATTGAAAACACAATTGCTGGGGCAATTTTACCAAACTATGCATTGCTAACGAAATATAATTTGAAAGTTGTTGGAGAAATTTATTTATCAATTCAACATCAATTGATGGTAAAAAAAGGACAAACTTTAGATGATATAAAAGAAGTTCGTTCGCACCAAATGGCATTGTTACAATGTGATAAGTTCCTTGAAAAACATCCAACATGGCGCGTTGTAAATGATATCGACACTGCATTAACAGCCAAAGATATTATTGAGCAAGATTTGAATGATGTTGCTGCAATTGCCTCAAGAAAAGCGGCAGAAGTATATGGATTAGACATTTTAGCTTCAAGTATTCAGACGTTTCAAGATAATTTTACTCGCTTTTTTGTATTGCAACGCGAGCACAACGATTACGAAGATTTCAATAAAGTTTCGATGCGTTTTTCTGTTCCACATAAAGCTGGTGCTTTAGTAGATGTATTAAATCAAATTGCAGAATGTGGAATAAATATGGACAAAATACAATCTGTTCCGATTATTGAAAAACCTTGGGAATACTCTTTCCATATTGACATTACGTTCGAGCAAAAAGAACAATATTATGAATTGCTTGGAAAAATTGCAAGAAAGTTAACGGATTTAGAAATATTAGGCGAATATAAACTGGGGAAAAAATGATAGCAGAAGCCCAACGATTACAAAGTGTTCAAGAATATTATTTCTCGAAAAAATTACAAGAAATAGCGAACATGAAAACCGACATTCCAATCATTTCATTAGGAATTGGAAGTCCAGATTTACAACCTCATCCAGATGTGATCGAGGAATTAATCAAAAGTTCACGAAACGGAATCAATGGCTATCAAAGTTATCGCGGAATTCCAGAAATGCGCGAAGCAATGGCAAGTTTTTACAAAAACAAATTTGATGTAGACGCCAATCCTTCAACAGAAATTTTGCCACTTATGGGCTCTAAAGAAGGAATTATGCACATTTCGATGGCATTTTTGAATGAAGGTGATAAAGTTTTAATTCCAAATCCTGGATATCCAACTTATTCATCTGTTACAGAATTAGTGCAAGCAGAACCTTTATTCTACGATTTGAAAAATGAAAATGATTGGCTTCCAGATTTTGATCAGTTAGAAAAATTAGCCGAGCAAAAACCAAAAATTATGTGGCTCAATTATCCACATATGCCAACCGGAGCCAAAGCCCCAAAAGACGTTCTTAGAAAATTAGTAGAGTTTGCAACTCGTCACAATATCTTAATCGTAAATGATAATCCGTATAGTTTTATTTTGAACGATGAACCGACAAGCATCTTAGGAATTGAAGGTGCAAAAGATGTTTGTATCGAACTGAATTCATTAAGCAAAACCTTTAACATTGCAGGTTGGCGAGTAGGAATGGTGATTGGAAAAGAAAGTTTTATTAATTCTATTCTAAAAGTAAAGTCAAATATGGATTCGGGAATGAATTTTGCTATACAAAAAGCCGCTACAAAAGCTCTTTTAGTTGATGATTCTTGGTACGATGAGTTGACAAAAGTTTACGCAGAAAGACGAAAAATTATTTGGGAAATCGCTGATCTCTTAAATGTAAAATATAATCCCAATGCAGCAGGAATGTTTATTTGGGCGAAGCTTCCAGAAGGAAAAGATGATAAAGAATTTATTGATGAAATTTTATACGATAAAAAAGTATTTATCACGCCAGGAAGTATTTTCGGAAGTAATGGTGAAGGATTTATTCGATTCTCACTTTGCGCACCCGTCGAGAAGTTGATTGAAGTAAAGAAAAGATTAGAAGCATGAAAACAATTTCAGTAATCGGTTTAGGATTAATCGGAGGTTCTTTTGCTTTAGCGTTAAAAAAAGTTGGTGTTGCCGAAAAAATAATCGGTGTTGATCAAAATATTGAACATCAAATACAAGCTTTAGAATTAGGAATTGTAGATGAAATTGCTCCTTTGAATGAAGCGCTTTCTCAATCAGATTTAGTGGTAATTGCAGTTCCAATTAATTCAATTCAAAATGTTTTACCAGAAATTTTAGATCAAATTAATGATAAAACAATTGTAATGGACATGGGATCGACAAAAGCTGGAATTTGTAAAAAAGTAGCAAATCACCTCAAAAGAAAACAATTTGTTGCTACACATCCAATCGCAGGAACGGAAAATTCTGGGCCAAAAGCAGCTTTTCCTGAATTGTTTTTAAACAAAGTTGCGATTTTGTGTGATGTTGAACAAAGCGAAAAAGAAGCAGTAAAAAAAGTGAGAAAAATTTATCAATCGCTTTGGATGAATGTCAAAACAATGACTTCGGATGCGCATGATGCGCACATTGCGTACGTTTCTCATCTTTCACATATTACATCTTTCGCTTTAGGACAAACAGTTTTGGAAGAAGAAAAGAATGAAGATGCAATTTTTGATATGGCTGGATCTGGTTTCGAATCTACAGTTCGTTTGGCAAAAAGTTCACCAGATATGTGGACGCCAATTTTGATTCAGAATCGAGAAAATTTACTCAATGCTATTGATGCTTATCAAACACAAATTTCTAAAATCAGAAAAATGATCGAAGAAAAAGATGCAGAAGATATTCATCAATATTTAAAAAACACAAACGACATACGTCGAATATTAAATAAATAATTACTCTCAAATAAAATAAATATTAAACCTTAAATTTGTAAATGTTATGGAAAACAATAACTGGATAAAAGAATACGACAAACCAATGATCATCGCTGGACCTTGTAGTGCAGAAAGTGAAAAACAAATGATGACAATCGCCGAAGATTTGGACAAAGATTATGTGCAAGTTTTCCGTGCGGGAATTTGGAAACCTCGTACTAAACCAAACTGTTTTGAAGGAGTTGGAGCAATCGGGTTAAACTGGTTGAAAAAAGTAAAAGACGAATTCGGAATGAAAATCGCAACTGAAATCGCCAATGCAAATCACGCAAAATTAGCGTTAGAATATGATGTTGACGTTTTATGGATTGGAGCTCGTTCTACAGTAAACCCTTTTACTGTACAAGAAATTGCAGAAGCTTTACGTGATACAGATAAAACTGTTTTGGTTAAAAATCCTGTAAATCCAGATTTAGATTTATGGATTGGTGCTTTGGAGCGTTTAGAAGGTCAAGGAATCAAAAACTTAGGTGCTATTCACCGTGGTTTCTCAACGTACAAAAAGACGAAATACCGTAACGACCCACAATGGCAAATTGCATTAGATTTCAAAAATAAATTGCCAAATGTGCCAATTATTTGTGATCCATCACATATTTGCGGAAACAGAACAGGATTGTTCGATGTTGCGCAACAAGCCTTCAACTTCGAATACAATGGATTGATGATCGAAACGCATAACAATCCTGATGAAGCTTGGTCTGATGCAGCGCAACAAGTAACACCAGCTCGTTTATTAGAAATCTTAAAAGATTTAGAAATTCGTGTTTCTGATGATCCAGATGCAATTTACAAAACTGGAATTCAAAATTTACGTCATCAAATTGATGAATTAGATAACTCTATTTTAGATGCAATTGCTCAACGTATGAAAGTTGCAAACTCTATCGGAGAATTGAAAAAAGAACATAATGTGGCAGTTTTTCAGCCAGATCGTTGGAAACAAATCAAAGATAATTCTGTAAAAGCAGGAGTTTCTTTAGGTTTATCTGAAGATTTTGTTGACAAATTATTGCAAGCAATTCACCAAGAATCTGTTGCGCAACAAAACCAAATTATGGTAAAAAAAGAAGAAAAAATTTAAACAATATTGAAAGGAATTGTCATAAAATCTACTGGTAGTTGGTATCATCTTTTAACCGAAGATGGTATAACCTATCAGGCAAGAATTAGGGGAAAATTTAGAATAGCCAATATCAAACATACCAATCCAATTGCTGTTGGAGATGAGGTTGAGTTTGAGATTGACAAAGATGATATTGCTGTCATTACAAAAATTCATGATCGCAAAAATTACATCATTCGAAAATCTGTTAATCTATCCAAAAAAACGCACATTATTGCATCTAACATTGACGTTGCTTTTTTGGTTGTAACGCTTTCTAATCCCAAAACTTCGTTTGGTTTTATTGACCGTTTTTTGATTACTGCCGAAGCTTATCATATTCCTGTTGTAATTTTATTCAACAAAATGGATTCGTACACAGAAAATGAAATGGCTGAGTTAGAAATTTATAAATCAATTTACAATTCTATCGGTTACGAAAGTCTAGATATTTCGGCTGAAACTGGTCTAAATTTAGATCTTGTAAAAGATCGAATGAAAGATAAAGTAAGTTTGGTTTCGGGACATTCTGGCGTTGGAAAATCAACGTTGTTGAATACTTTAAATCCTGATTTAAACTTAAAAACGCACGAAGTTTCTGATTTTAATAGCAAAGGACAACATACCACAACTTTTGCACAGATGTACGAATGGCCTTTTGGAGGTTTTATTATCGATACGCCTGGAATTAAAGAATTTGGTTTGGTTCATATCGACAAAACCGAATTACAAGGTTATTTTCCTGAAATTTTAGAACTGAAACACAATTGTAAATTTGATAATTGTATTCACGTTAACGAGCCAAAATGTGCTGTACGTTATGCAGTAGAAATTGGTGAAATCGCAGTTTCTCGCTACGAAAATTATCTCACTTTTTTAGAAGAAGATATTTATACCGAAAAATAATAAAAAAGCCGTTTCTTATGAAATGGCTTTTTTATTTTCTCAAATTACGGTTTCACGTAAAAATAATTCAATTTCTCATTTTATTTTTGTTAAAATTAATTGAATGAGCAATTTATCCGTAAAAATCGCTTTAGATTTTGAGGAATGTACAAAGGAACAAAAAGAAAGATTTTTATTGCATTTAGAAGATTTAAATTGGAAACCATTAAATCCAAATAAATTGTGGATTGCTGAATTTGATAATTCTGAAAATAAAGAAAACAGAATAAAAAATATAGAACAAGAAATCATCAATGCAAAAAAAATGTCAAAGCTCTATGAGTTATATTATGCGATAATTGCAGATGAGGAAATCTATTTTAACCAACTAACTTAAACCTATAGCGATTGCTTTCTAAACTTAAATTACAACAAACGTTATAACACATTTAAAAGATGAGTTGTAACGTTTTTTTATTTGTTAATAATTTCTTAAATTCAAATCGATTTTAAATCAATAAAACAAGAATTATGCGAGTGATTTTACAGCGTGTGCAACATGCTTCTGTAATGGTAGATGGAGAAATAACAGGAAAAATTGAAAGCGGAATTTTGGCCTTGGTTGGTTTTGAACCTGATGATACGAAGGAAGATTTTGAATGGATTTCGAAAAAAATAATTAAACTCCGAATTTTCAATGATGAAAATGATGTGATGAATTTGGATGTACAGCAAACAAATGGAGATATTTTGGTTGTGTCTCAATTTACGTTGCATGCGTCTACGAAAAAAGGAAATCGTCCGTCATATATCAAAGCGTCAAAACCGGACATAGCAAACGTACAATATGAAACATTTTTGAACGTTTTAGAATCAAATTTCAAGCCTGTACAAAGAGGAATTTTTGGTGCAGATATGAAAGTCGAATTATTGAATGATGGTCCTGTAACTATTTTTATCGATTCAAAAAATAAAGAATAACTTGATTAACAGATATTGAATGAAACAAACTCTACTTTTTTCAACTTTTTTTATTAGTTCATTTTCTTTTGCGCAAAACTATGCAGTCGATCAAATTCCAGCCGATTTGATAAAAGATGCTTATGCTGTTGTACGAAAAAATGAAGAAAAAATAGAACTTCTAAAAGTTGATGAATTAAAATATACGGAAGACGTTGTCGTAACGGTTTTGAGTAAAGCGGGCGATAATTATGTTGGTGCGCAAGCGAATTATGATGCAAATACAAAAATTGACTTATTCGAGGCAACTTTGTATGATGCAAATGGAAAAGAAATTAAAAAATTCAAGACCAAAGATTTTGGTGACCAAAGTTATGTAACAGGTGGACAAATGTACACGGATGATCGTATAAAATATTTGAATTACACACCAACAAATTATCCTTACACGATACATTATAAAATTGTTACAACGAACAAAAATACACTTTGGATTCCGCGTTGGTCACCTATACGAGCAGCGAATTTATCAATCGAAAAATCGTCTTATCAATTTGTAAATAAAACATCTTCAACTATTCGATTGAAAGAAGATAATTTTAAAGGTTTTGACATTGCAAAAACAGGAGATAACAATAATTTGAGCTATTCATTAAACAATGTTTTGGCATTTAATGAAGAAGATCAAATGGTTGGAAGTCAAAAAATATTTCCTCGCGCTATTTTAGCTTCAAATCAAATCAATATCGATGGTGTTAAAGGAAATTTTGACAATTGGAATGATTACGGAAAATGGACTTTTGATAATTTAATTCGTACAAAATTAGATTTTACTCCAGCTCAAAAATCTGTTTTTCAAAATATGGTAAAAGAAGCAAAGTCGGATGAAGAAAAAGTTCAGATTTTGTACAAATATTTGCAAAATAAAGTTCGATATATTGGCGTACAACTGGGAATTGGAGGACTTTCGCCTTTTCCAAATTCTTATGTTGAGAGCAAAAGTTATGGCGATTGCAAAGCCTTATCTAATTATATGATTGGAATGTTAGATGCAGTGAATATCAAATCGTATCACACCATATTATTTGCTGGAAATCCAATTGATATTGATGAACAAATGATGTATCAACAAGGAAATCACATGATTGTTTATATACCTCTAAATGGAAAAGATATTTGGTTAGAAGCAACAAGTCAAACAGCTCCTTATAATTATTTAGGTGATTTTGCAGGAAATAGAAAAGTATTAATTGTTGATGAAAAAGGCGGAAAAATTATTCCTTCGCAACAATTCAAAACAGAAGATAATCAATTATTCGTCAATGGAAATGCAACACTTTTAGCAGATGGAACATTAAATTTTGATTTTTCTGAAACTTCCAAAGGTTTGATTTATGAGAATTTTGCAAGATTTAATCAATTAAGCGAAAAAGATCTTGATGTTCGTTTAAAAAATCGATTTTCTTACTTACAAGGAATATCATTCAAAAAGAAAGAATTTAATAATGATTGGAAAAATGCTGTTTTTACTTCAAATTTCGAGTTTTCAGCACCAAATTATGCTAAAATTCAAGGAAATAACATCATTCTGAATATTATTCCAGTGAATAAAGAAGAGACTTCTGTCAAAAAAATGAAAGATAGAAAGTTTGATTTCAACATCGAGACAGGATATGTTGACGAAGTTTCGTATACATTGACACTTCCTTCTGGTTATAAATTACCACAAAAATTTGATGCTATAACCGTGAAATCTGCTTTTGGAGAATATCAATTAGAAATCAATCCGAAAGAAAATAATGCATTCGAAATAAAACGTATTTACAAACAATTTTCTGGAACTTTTTCGAAAGAAAAATACAACGAATATGTAGAATTTAGAAGACAAATTTCGGGTTACGACAACACAAAACTACTTTTAGAAAAATTATAACACTAATATGAAAACAATATTTACGATTGTTGCGACAGTTGCAACTGTTTCGAGTTTTGCACAAGATGTAAAATTTGGAAAACTATCTAAACAAGATTTCGAGAAAACAAAAAGTACAATTCAAGCTGATGCTCCAGCAGAAGTTTTATATGCTGACGGAAATTATAAAGTTAGTTTTAATACCAATCAAGGCGGTGTTGAGCAAACAAAAAAAGTTTTTTATAGAGTAATTGTTTTTGATAAGGATAAAACACCTGATGATGTTTTAAAAATAGAAATTCCTCTTTACAAAAGCTCAGGATCAGATCAAGATAAATTGATTACTTTAAAAGCGGTTACTTATAACCTTGAAAACGGAAAAATTGTTGAACAAAAAGTCGAGAAAAAAGATATTTTTTTAGATAAAGTTCATCGTTTTATGGATAAACAAACGTTTACTTTTCCAAATGTAAAAAATGGATCAATCTTAGAATATACGTACGAAATTATTTCTCCATTTTATGGAAGTACGGATACCTGGTATTTTCAACAATCAATTCCTGTAGTTGCGAGTAATTTGACGATGCAAAATCAAGAACATTTTAATTATCAACAAGATTTGAGAGGTGCATTTGCTCCAAAATTAACAAAAAATTCTAAAGATGATACTTTTTCAACTACTTCTTTTGGAAACAGAGGTGTTTCATCTTTTGGGGGAAATATGGGAAATCAAGGCGCGACATCAAGTAACCACAAATTAAAAATTGACACGCAAACCTATTCATTAACTAATTTACCTTCTTATTCTCGCGAAGCTTATGTGCTTAATCCAAGAAATATGCTAGCAAGTATTCAGTTTGAGTTGGCTTCTTTTGTTGCTCCTGGTAGAACTTCAGAAAATTTTTCTACAACATGGGAACGTATTGGTAAAGATTTGATGGATCATGAAGAGTTTGGTCGACAATTAAATGGGAATAATTTTTTAGATGAAACTGTAAACGCTACAATTGTTGGAAAATCTACAAATATTGAAAAAGCTCAAGCAATTTACAATTATGTAAAAAACAACATGGCTTGGAATGATTATTTAGGTCAATATACAGATAAAGGAATCCGAAAAGCATTTAACGAAAAATCTGGAAATTCAGCGGATATCAATCTTATGTTAACAGCTATGTTGCGTAAAGCCGGATTAGACGCAAATCCAATTGTTTTGAGTACGTTGCAAAATGGTTTAATCAATTATTCGTTTCCTTCACGTAGCAAATTGAATTATGTAATTGTTGGAGCAACAATAGATAATGAATTTTATTTAATGGATGCAACTGATAAAAATGCTCAAATTAATTTATTACCAATTCGAGCAATTAACGATCGTGGATTTATGGTAAATGACAAAGGAATAAAAGAAGTTCCTCTTCGTAATTCGGTTATGACCAATGATAAAATATCAATTACGGCAGATTTAAAAGCAGACGGAACATTAACTGGAATTTTTTCGAATGTTCGCGATAATTATTTTTATATGTTTGATAAAAGTGAAATCGCAGATGATCCAAAAGCGTTCGAAAAAGAATTTGTAGAAGATTATAATTTTGAAATTTCAGAATTTAAAACACAAGATAACAAACAAAATGTAATTCGTCATCAATTCAAATTTGATGATGTAAAAGTAGATGTGGCTGGAAATAAAATATTATTCAATCCATTTTTATTTGTTGCGAATACAAAACATAATTTAAATCTAGATCAACGTAATTACAATATTGAGTTTGGTGCACCAACTACGAATACAAATACAGTTAAAATTAAAATTCCAGAAGGTTACAAAGTCGAATCTTTACCAACTGAAAAGCAATTTACAATGCCCGATCAAGCTGGTGGATATGCATATAAAGTAATTGAAAAAGATGGTTTTATTATCGCTCAAGCCCAAAAAGTTATTCCATACAGTATTTTACCTGCACAATACTATAAACCATTGAAAGAATTTTTAACAAATATTATTAATGCAGAAAGTCAGCAAGTGATTTTGGTAAAACAATAAAAAATATTCTAAACATCGAATAAAGCCAACTCCAAATACGAGTTGGCTTTTTATTTTTGTACCTTTAACTTTTAAAATTTAAAATAAGATGAGCCTTAAACAAGCACAAACAGACGTTGATAATTGGATAAAAGAACATGGTGTTCGTTATTTTAACGAATTAACAAATATGGCACAATTAACTGAAGAGGTAGGAGAAGTTGCACGTATTATTGCGCGTCGTTACGGTGAACAATCGGAGAAAGAATCTGATAAAAACAAAGATCTTGGCGAAGAATTGGCAGATGTTATTTTTGTAGCGCTTTGTTTGGCAAATCAAACAGGTGTTGATTTAGAATCAGCTTTTTACAAAAAATTAGATTATAAAACAAAACGTGACCACGATCGTCATCAAAATAATGATAAATTAAAATAAATATGATTGAAATTTCTGCTCTAAAATCTCCGATAAACAATCAATTAGCCATCACAGGTTCTAAAAGCGAAAGCAATCGTTTGTTGTTATTAAGTCAATTATTTGAGAATGTTTTGACATTAGAAAATGTTTCAAATTCAGAAGATTCTCAATTAATGCAAAAAGCGTTAGCGAACAAAAGTGATTTAGTTGATATTCACCACGCGGGAACTGCCATGCGATTTTTAACGGCTTATTTTTCTATTCAAGATGGACGAAAAATAACGTTGACAGGTTCTGAAAGAATGAAACAACGTCCAATAAAAGTTTTGGTTGATGCCTTGAATGAGCTGGGTGCAGAAATTTCGTATCAAGAAAACGAAGGTTATCCACCTTTATCGATTGTTGGAAAAAAAATAACGAAAGATTCTATTACAATCCCTTCTAACATTAGTTCTCAATATATCTCTGCTTTATGTTTGATTGGAACGAAATTAGAAAATGGATTAACGATTAATTTGGATGGAAAAATTATTTCTATTCCTTATATTCAAATGACAATTCAATTATTGAATAAAGTTGGAATTAATGCAATTTTCGAAGGAAATACAATCAAAATTCCTTTTACTGAAAACATCAAAGCTAAAACTTTACAAGTAGAATCTGATTGGAGTTCAGCTTCATATTATTATAGTTTGATTGCTTTATCGCAGAATTCTGAAATTAAAATCTCAACTTATTTCGAAGATTCTTTACAAGGAGATTCAGCTTTGCAACATATTTATGCAGAAAATTTTGGTGTAATTTCAACTTTTGAAAATGGAGTTTTAACATTGAAAAATGAAGATAATTTCATACCAAAATCTATCATCGAATTAAATTTAATCAATACTCCAGATATTGCACAGACAATTGCTGCAACTTGTGTGGGATTGAAAACAAAATGTCATTTAACTGGTTTAGAAACACTAAAAATCAAGGAAACCGACCGTTTAATCGCACTTAAAAATGAGTTGGAAAAATTTGGAGCAATTATAACAATTACAAACGATTCATTAACGATAGAAGGTTATAATAATTTTGAAAAAACGCCTACTTTAGCAACATATAACGACCACAGAATGGCAATGTGTATGGCGCCTTTGTCGCAAATTTACCCAATTCGAATTGAGAATGAAATGGTCGTAGAAAAATCTTATCCAACATTTTGGGAAGACTGGAAACAATTAGGTTTTGAAATTAAATCTGTATAACAATTAAAAAGCCTCACAATAGTTATTGAAAGGCTTTTAAATCTATCAACTATTAACTACCTGTGAGTAGTTATTACCTTATGCAATATTGCGAAACTAAGATGATTTCCTTTAAGATAAATACAGGGATTTGTTCGTTAAGAATTCAAAAATATTAAGATGGTTAAAGCAGCTATTATAATTAAAATAGAAACGATAACGACGTCTTTATAATTGATTGTTTTCGATCCAAATCCAACTTTCTTTGATTTACTTATCTTTTTAGATTGCATCAGAAGGATTTTTTAGTTGATACAAATATAGATTATAAATTTAATTGATTAAGAAGTTTATAATTAAATAATTGTAAAAATTACAATATAATTATAAGGTAAATTATGACAAACAAAAAACCTCAAGTGATTCACTTGAGGTTTTTTGTTTATTTTTCTGCTTCTATAGTATTATTTAAGCTATTCTTTTGATTTTTTTGACGCTCTTTTTCTTCGTCAGATAATTTATCTTCAAGATTCTTTTTCACATCATTCAGCATATCTTTGAATTTTTCGGGCTGCATCATATAATATTTGTAGCTCTCAGAAAATTGATGAAACGTGATATCATAACTTTTCATAATATCTACGGCATCTTTTGCTAAATCTATACTTTGATCTTGGTTTTGAGTAGGAAACATCTGTAGACCTTGTTGACTAATGTATAAATCTGTAAGAATATCAATCATTTCAGATTGATTGATGAGATCTTTTGGTTTGTCGTAATTTTTTGGTGCGCAACTAAAAATACTCAAAAAAATCAGTGATAAAAAGATTATGTTTTTCATAATTTACCAAATATTTTTCTTAATCGTAACGAAATTACACCAAAAACGGCTTCTCCAATAATATCAGAACTAATTTTTGATTCGCCTAAAGTTCTGTCTGTAAAAATAATAGGAACTTCTTTTAGCTTAAATTTCTTAATCCACGTTTTATACTTCATTTCAATCTGAAAACCATAACCTTTGAATTGTATTTTATCCAAATCCAAAGATTTCAACACGTTTGCTTTATAACCAACAAAACCTGCTGTAGCGTCATGTACAGGTAATCGCGTGATGATGCTCACATATTTCGACGCAAAATATGACAATAAAACTCTGTTCATTGGCCAATTCACAACATTTACACCGTTAGAATAGCGTGAGCCAATTGCTAAATCGGCACCATCTGCTAAGGCTTGGTATAAGCGAGGTAAATCATTTGGATTGTGTGAAAAATCGGCATCCATTTCGAAAATATATTCGTAATTATTTGCCAAAGCCCATTTAAATCCATGTACATAAGCGCGTCCTAAACCATCTTTTGTGGTACGAATTTCTAAATGCAAACGTCCATTAAATTCAGGAATCAAACGTTTTACAATATCATTCGTTCCATCTGGAGAACTGTCGTCAACAATAAGCACATCAAATGCTCCGTCAACAGCCAAAGCTGCACGAATAATGGCTTCTATGTTTTCTTTTTCGTTGTAGGTCGGGATAATAACTAATTTGTCCGACATAAATATTATTTTGTGGGCATAAAGATAGTTATAAGATTGTTAGTCTTTTGTATTTTTGAAAAAATTATGAAAACAAACGATTTAATCTCGATAGGAAAAAATACACTTGGCAATGACACTGTTCTTATTGCTTTGACGGTGTGTTTGTTATTGGTTTGTGCAGCAAAATACTTGTTTGCGAAAAATTTCAAAACGCTAGATAATAAAACCGAATACATGAGTTTTACGGATGATAATACGACGTTATTTAGTTTTATTGTTAATGGTGTGACGGTTTTGCTGATAAGTTTGTTGTTGGTTTCGTATTTTGATATTACATATAATCATATTCCAAATTTTAAGTTTTATTATCTTTCACGTGTCGGAATTACCTTTGGTGTAATTAGTTTGATAATGCTTTTTAGGTTGATGATTGAGGTAATTTTTTATCGTGTTTTCTACGAATCTAGTTCTGTTTCATATTTTATGAAAAGTTCGAGTTTTGTCAATGCAAAAAATGTTTTACTCTTACTTATTATTTGTTTTTTGTTTTTTTACACACAAATTAACAAAGATTACTTGATGGTGATTGGCTTTATTTTGTTGTTTTTGAATAGAATATTCGAAATTTATCATATATACGCAAAACAAATAAGTGACAATAAATCAGTTTGGTATTATAATATTTTGTACCTTTGCACCCTAGAAATTTTACCTATAATGGTATTAGCAAAACTATTAATTGTAGGTAAAGTAATCTAAAATTACTATGAAAGTTAAATCAATATTAGTATCTCAACCTAAGCCTCAGGCAGAAAACTCGCCATACTACGAGATTGAAAAAAGAAATAAAATCAAAATTGATTTTAGACCATTTATCCAAGTTGTCGGAATAGACGCTAAAGAAGTAAGACAACAAAAAATTGACTTTAGCAAAGTGACTGCTGTAATTTTTACAAGTAGAAACGCTATTGATCATTTTTTCCGTTTAGCAGAAGAAATGCGCTTTACTGTTCCTGACTCTATGAAATATTTTTGCGAATCAGAAGCAATTGCATTCTATTTACAGAAATACATTGTTTACAGAAAACGTAAAATTTATATTGGAGAAAAAGTTTTTGCGGATATGGTGCCTTTATTTAAAAAGCACAAAGACGAAAACTTTTTATTACCAGCATCTGATGTTTTAAAACCAAATGTTCCTACTTTACTAGATAGTTTAGGATTAACTTGGCAAAAAGCAACTTTGTTTAGAACTGTTTCGAGTGATTTATCTGATTTGTCTGATGTAAAATACGATATTTTAGTATTTTTTACACCTTCAGGAATCAAATCATTATTCGAAAATTTCCCAGATTTCGTGCAAGAAAATACAAGAATTGCCGTTTTCGGAAAATCGACAGTAGATCAAGCAAAAGAGATGGGATTACGTGTAGACATTGAGGTGCCAACACCACAAACGCCTTCAATGACAATGGCGTTAGATAAATACGTGAAAGAAGCAAATAAATCAAAATAATATTCGCTTTACCCTTCTCTCTAATTAAAAAATTTATGTAAATTAAAGAGATGGAAAAAAGATGGGAAATAAAAGAACAGCCCAATACTGAAGTTGTTAAGGATTTAAGAGAATCGCTTAACATTTCTGAGGTGCTTGCTATTTTATTAGCCCAACGTGGAATTACGAATTTTGCGCAAGCCAAATCGTATTTTAATCCATCCTTAGACGAATTGCATGATCCTTTTTTGATGAAAGGAATGTGTGATGCGGTTTCACGTATCAAAAATGCAATTGATGACGAAGAAAATATCTTAATATTTGGAGACTACGATGTAGATGGAACAACAGCCGTAACTTTGTTTTACGAATTTCTGACTTCTATCTACTCGAAAGTCTTTTTTTATATTCCTGACCGAAATAACGAAGGTTATGGAATTTCTCAACAAAGTATAGAATTCGCTGTACAAAATAATATTTCACTTGTAATTGCTTTAGATTGTGGAATTAAAGCGCACGAAGAAATAAAATATGCCCAATCAAAAGGCATCGATTATATTATTTGTGATCACCATTTACCAGATCGTTCTGTGCCTAAAGCGTACGCTGTTTTAGATCCAAAACAAAAAGGTTGTCGTTATCCTTACAAAGATTTGAGCGGTTGTGGCGTTGGGTTTAAATTGGTGCAAGCTTATACAGAGAAATTCAATCTTCCAAAAGAAAATCTTTTACCACTTTTAGATTTAGTTGCAGTAAGTATTGCGGCTGATATTGTTCCGATTACAGGAGAAAATCGTGTGCTGGCTTATGCTGGCTTGAAACGATTAAATTCAGATCCTCGTTTGGCTTTTCAGCAATTAATTCCGACTAATATTAAAAATAATGTCAATATTTCGAATGTTGTTTTTTCTATTGCACCAAAAATTAATGCTGCAGGTCGTATAAAACATGGTTCGGAAGCGGTTCGTTTTATGTTGAGTACTGATGAAGAGGATTGTCGTAAATATTTGAATGATATTAATTCATTAAATAACGAGCGCAAAACCTTGGATCTTGATATGACGCATGATGCACTTTTTCAATTGGATCAAATCAATACCAAAGAAAAATATTCGACCATTGTTTACGATGCGTCTTGGAATAAAGGTGTAATCGGAATTGTAGCTTCTCGTTTGGTCGATTTGTATTATAAACCAACTATTGTTTGTACGAAGAATAATGAAGGTGAAATTGTAGGTTCGGCTCGCTCTATTCAAGAGTTCGATATACATTCGGCAATCGAAAAAAACAAAGATTTGTTAACACAGTTTGGTGGACATATGGCTGCTGCTGGTTTAGCAATGAAAGAAGAAAATTTTGAAGAATTCAAGATTAGATTCGATCAAACAGTGAAAGAAATGTCGAATGGAAAACATTTTACGCCATCAATTTTGATCGATAAAGAAATTTCTTTTAATGATATGACGCGTTCTTTCTTGGAATCGGTGATGCGAATGGCGCCTTTTGGACCAGATAATATGAATCCTGTTTTTATTTCGAAGGATTTATTAGCAACAGATTTCCGATTAGTTGGTAAAGAACATGCGCGTTTATACGTACATCAGCGCGATACACGTATTACGTTTCCTGCAATTGGCTTCAAATTAGGAAAATTTGGACCAAAATTAGAGAAAGGACAATCATTTGATATGGTGTACACAATCGGAATGAATTATTGGCAAGGAAAAGGAACTTGGCAATTGAATATAAAAGATATTCGTTTCAACGATTAATGATTTCCTTCTACAATCAAAACCATTTCACCTTTCAAATTTCTTTTTTCGGCTATTTCGGCTAATTCAGTTAATGTTCCGCGTAAAGTTTCTTCGAATTTTTTCGAGATTTCACGTGATAAACTTGCTTTGCGTTCAGTTCCAAAAGCTTCGGCTAAATCTTTTAAAGTACGTCCAATTTTATGTGGAGATTCGTAGAAAATCATCGTTTTCTTTTCTTCTAACAATGAATCTAATTTAGATTTTCTTCCTTTTTTTACAGGTAAAAATCCAACAAAAGTGAATTCGTTATTTGGTAATCCAGAAACAACTAATGCAGGAACAAAAGCGGTTGCGCCTGGTAAACATTCGATTACAATATTATTTGCCACACATTCTTTGGCTAACAAATAACCTGGGTCAGAAATACCTGGAGTTCCGGCATCTGTAATAATTGAAATGATTTGTCCATCTTTTAACTGACGAATAATATCCTCAGTTGCTTGATGCTCATTGTGCATATGATAGCTACGCATTGGAGTAGAAATTTCGAAATGTTTCAGTAAAATACCACTATTTCGCGTGTCTTCTGCCAAAATAACATCTGATTCTTTTAGCACATCAACCGCTCTAAATGTCATATCTCCCAAATTTCCGATTGGCGTCGGAACCAAATATAATTTTCCACTCATGCGACAAAGTTACAAAGTAATTTCAAAAGAAAAAGCCAGCAAATTAGCTGGCTTCATATATTATTTCAAAATATCTGCTAAATCTGCAATATCTTCAGCCGAAACTTTGTCTAAAATTTTGTCTAAATCTGTTCTTGGAATATCTAATTTAGAATCGATAACCAATACATTTCGCAAACCGTTAATTCCAAAAATCATTTTCTTAACTCGTCCGCCATCTTCTTGTAATGAAATGTTCAAACGGCTATCTTTCGCTTTGAATTTTACTAAGTTTTCGTATTTTTCACCACGCATAGACGATTGCAAATCGTTCATGATTCTTTTTTGTTTTCCTTGTCCAGCATCTGAAACAACAAAAACTTTAGCCGATTTTAAATAATTAAATAAATCTGTTCCGCCAGCTTTTCCAGCTAATTTCAACGCAAAAGAAGGTAAAGGAATTACAGTAGATTGATTGTGATATTTTGTGTAGAATTCTTGCATATTTTTTGTTGTACCGCAAGATTGCAATGTTAACAATACTGCTATAAAAGATAAACCGATTATTTTTTTCATTGTTGTTGTGTTTATAAATTAGAGAAAGAATAACAACTCTCGTACCGAAAATTATTAATTTTTAGGATTGTTGAATTTTTAGGTAAGAAAAAATTATTTCCAATATTGAAGAATCATCTAAACCAATCATTTGTTCTAATTCAGAAATCGAAGCATGTTCGATAAATTCGTCTGGATATCCATTAATTGTGATATTCCCTTTGTAATGAATAGAATTTAAAAATTCTAAAATTCCACTTCCAAAACCTCCTTTTTTTATTCCATCTTCAAAAGTTAGAATGGTAGAATATTTTAGTGAAATAGCTTTTAAGCGAGATTCATCCAAAGGTTTGATGAATGGAAAATCAATCAAAGCAACTTTTTCTTGAAGATTATTTTGGATGATAATTTCCTCAATTCGAGAACTAATTAATCCAGTTGAAAGAATCGCTAATTTATTTCCTTCAAAAATAATTTCAGATTGACCGATTTCTATTTTTTCGACTTTAGAATCACTTATTTGGATATTATTTTTTGGATAACGAATCGCAAAAGGTTGAGTTGTAAACTGCGCTGTGTACAATAAATTTTTGAAATCTTTTTCGTTTCGAGGCGAAGACACAATCATATTCGGAATTTCGCGCAAATACGCAATATCAAAATAACCATGATGCGTTGCGCCATCTGTACCAACGAATCCTGCACGATCAATACAAAATACAACAGGCAGATTCTGTAACGCTACATCGTGAATGACTTGGTCGTACGCACGTTGTAAAAATGTCGAATAAATCACACAATACGGAATGGTATTTTGCGTCGCCAAACCAGCTGCAAACGTCACCGCATGTTGCTCAGCAATTCCGACATCAAAAACACGTTCAGGAAAATCTTGATGACATTTTACCAAATTACTTCCTGTTAACATCGCAGGTGTTATTGCAACGATTTGTGAATTTTCTTCAAGTAATTGATGCATGGTTTCACCAAAAACATCTTGATACGATTTTTCTTTTTTCTTCGATTTTATTTCGCCCGTTTCTTTATCAAACAAACCTGGAGCATGCCATTTTACTTGATCGATTTCGGCTTGTTCGTAACCTTTTCCTTTTATTGTTTTGATGTGTAAAACTTTCGGACCTTTGATTGAATCAGTTTTATTGAAAGCATTCAATAATTCATCAAAATTGTGTCCATCAATTGTTCCAATAAAATTTAAACCGAAATTGGTAAAGATATTTTCGGATTGATTTTCTAATGATTTAAAATGTTTTTTCAAACCACCAACCGAAGGATCAATTCCGATATCATTATCATTCAAAATCACTAAAACATCCAAATCTGTCGATCCAAGATGATTTAATGCTTCTAAACTCATTCCAGAAGTAATCGATGCATCACCAATAATTGCAATGTGTTTTCTATTGATTTGATTAATTTTATCCGCAGTTGCCATCCCAACAATTGCTGAAATAGAGGTAGAAGAATGTCCCGTTCCAAATGTATCAAACTCACTTTCTATACGTGTAGGAAAACCGGAAATACCATCTTTTTGACGAAGTGAATCGAAAATTTTTTGACGACCTGTCAAAATTTTATGTGGATAACATTGATGACCTACATCCCAAATTAACAAATCCTTAGGTGTATTGTAGTGATAATGTAATGCAATCGTTAATTCAATCACACCCAAACTAGCACCTAAATGTCCTGGTTTTACACTCAAAGTATCCAAAATAAACTCGCGCATCTCGTGAGCTAAAGCAGTTAATTGAGACGCTTCAAAAGTCCTAAGTTCCTTAGGATGATTGATTTTTGAAAGTAGATTATCCATTATTCTTTTACAAAATTACATTTTTCTGAGGAATTTTCCGTACCTTTGCATGTTACAAAATTTAATGTAACATGTTCCAAATAGGAAAAACCCTTGTATCTGAAGAACTACTAAATAAAGATTTTGTTTGTAATCTGAACAAATGTAAAGGGATTTGTTGTGTAGAAGGTGACGCAGGAGCGCCTTTGAATGATGACGAACTAACTGTATTAGACGATATTTATGAAGATGTAAAACCTTATTTGCGTCCCGAAGGAATTGCGGTGATTGAGCAAGAAGGTAAGTACACAATGGATACTGATGGCGATTGGGTAACTCCATTAGTCAATAATCGCGAATGTGCTTATTTAGTTTTCGAAGAAAATGGTTTTTCAAAATGTGGAATTGAAAAAGCATACGAAGACGGAAAAGTTGATTACAAAAAACCGATTTCTTGTCATTTGTATCCAGTTCGTGTTAAGGAATATTCAAATTTCACTTCTGTTAACTATGATGTATGGGATATCTGCTCGGATGCTTGTACCTTAGGAAAAGAATTGAAAGTGAATGTTGCAACATTTGCAAAAGATTCGTTAGTCCGAAAATTTGGACAAGAATGGTACGATGAATTAATGGCCATTCAACAAGAATTAAACAACCAAAAAAAGTAAAAAAAATTATTATGTCAATAACAAGAGCAAGAAGATCTACTGACGCTATTGAAAGATTATATATCTCTATGCGTCATTTATTTCATAGAGGAGTGTACCGTCCATCTGGTGCACCTGGAAAAATATTAAGAAATTTATTATTCGAAATTAATCCAGAAATCTACGGATCAATGACAGATCCAAACAAAGTAGAATTAAGTGGATTAATGTATGTTTTAGATCGTTTACCAGAAGGAATCGTAGAAACGCCTTATGTGTCTTTTACATCTGACGAAGGCTATGATCGTTCTATTTTCACGCCAATTATTCCTGCAAAACGTCGTCGTTTTTGTTATAGAATTGATGATGATCAAATGAATATCGAAATTTCTCGCGGTCGTTCTGATATTTATGATGTGTTGACGCACTTAACGTTTTTATACAATGAGGCGGATAAAATCAGAAATAGAGCATTCAGTAACGAAACACTTTCTAAAAGTAGAGCGTGGGAATTTATTGAAAATGTTGTATTCAATGAAGTTGAAATTTCTCGAAAAGAACGTGAAGTTGCTTTGATGCATTTATCAACTATTTTAGGAAGAACGTTTGAAGAAACACAAGAAATTCATCATTATTTCAGTAAAGCAGACGATAAAGATTATTTTTTCCGTGTAGTTTATTGGATGGGTTACACAAGTCAACAAGATCGTATCGGAACTAAGAAACGTGAAATTACATTTACATCAACTTTACGTGAATCGATAGGTCACCATATGATTGGAGAAAAATGGGCGAATGAAATCAAACGTGTATTATTCGAAAATAATCTTCAAGATAAAAACATTCATATCATTTCTGCTAATATGCACAGTGTTTCGAACATGTTGTATGCATATGATGGATTGAAAAGAAAATACAAAAATGATGGAGTAGAAATTTACGAAGATTTGAGTGCGGCAAACAACAAAATGTTGCGCGATTCGTTAAATGAATACACTCAACAAAATGGTTTAGTTTATATCAAAGATCAATCAGGAACAAATATCGATGTTCAAATTATTGATTTATCGAAAGTAAACATTGCCAATTCTGCGTTTTCTTATGCAAAAGATAAGAACAATGAGGTGATTATTGTGATGGATTATGCTTTTGGTGAGCAAGCATTTGAAGCGATGGATGAGTTGTTGAAACCATACAAAGTTGGAGATGTAAAATTCAAAATGAATGTAAAATCTGTTGCGATTATGGGTAAAGCCGGAATTTTAGAAGGAAATAAAGGTGATATTATGATTGCTACAGCGCATGTTTTCGAAGGAACTACAGATAATTATGTTTTTGATAACGAATTAACTGCTGCAGATTTCGAAGGTCAAGGTTTAGGTGTTTACGAAGGACCAATGATTTCGGTTTTAGGAACATCGTTGCAAAATAAAGACGTTTTAGAATATTTCAAAAATTCGTCTTTCCAAGCGATTGGATTAGAAATGGAAGGTGCGCATTACCAAAAAGCAATTCAGGTTGCATCAAAAATTAGACATCATATTGATAGAGATGTCAAAGTAATGTATGCATATTACGCTTCAGATAATCCGTTAGAAACAGGAAGTACATTGGCTTCTGGTGGTTTAGGATTAACAGGTGTAAAACCAACATATCTAATCACACAAAAGATATTAGAAAAAATTATTAAATAAATTCAATGAAGAATTTTTCCATTTTAGGCTACGGTCATATTGGACGTGTACATCAACAAGCGATAGAGGAAACGGAAAACGCGCAATTAATTTCGGTGATTGATTTCAATTTACCAGAAGATTTGCCTTTCAAAGGTTATTCAACACTTGAAAGTTTTCTGAATGAAGATCAAGAAACGGATGTTGTTGTGATTGCTACGCCAAATGGTTTACACCGCGAACATGCGATTCGTTGTTTAAAAGCTGGGAAAAATGTTTTGATTGAAAAACCAATTGCATTAACAGTAGAAGATGCAAAAGAAATATTGAAAGTTGCGGAAGAGAAAAATCTTAGAGTTTTTACGTCGATGCAACTTCGTTTTTCTCCAGTTGTGCAATATGTAAAGAATTTGATTGACAATAATTCGTTAGGAAAAGTTTTCATGGTGAATATTAATTGCTATTGGAATCGTAATAAGAATTATTATAAGTTGCGTGAATGGCACGGAAACCAAGAAATGGACGGAGGTGTTTTATTTACTCAATTTTCACATTTTGTTGATATCATGAATTTTTGGTTTGATGAGGTAATTTGTACAAATTCAAAAAGTTTCAATTTTACGCATCAAGAAGTGACAGAATTTGATGATTCGGGTTGTGTTGATTTTACTGCTGATGGAGCAATCGGACATATGATTTATACAACATCAGTTTTCAATAAAAATTTCGAAAGTAATATCACGCTTATTGCGGAGAAAGGAACAATTAAGATTGGAGATCAATATCTTAATCAAATGATTTATTCTGATTTAAAAAATGTGTGTTGTTCAAACAAAATTTCTACTGAACAAAAGAATTTTCATCCTAACGCCATTGCCGAAATTTCTGACGCGTTAATCCGTCATAATGAATCTTTGTTAGATGGAAAATATGCTGTAAATTTAGTCAAGTTTATTTCGGATGCGAATCATTTGGCAACAGAAAATAAGCAAGAACTTAAAATAGAAAACTATGAAATTTCACACTCGTAAATGGGTAAAACCAGAAGATCTTAACCCAAACAAAACACTTTTTGGAGGAAAGCTTTTGGCTTGGATTGATGAAGAAGCGGCGTTGTATAGCATTGTGCAATTAGAAAATTCGCATGTTGTGACCAAATATATGTCGGAAATCAACTTTATGGCTTCGGCTCGTGAAGGTGATATTGTAGAAATTGGAATTGAAGTGGTGAAATTTGGAACAACTTCATTGGTTTTACAATGCGAAGTACGTAACAAAATGACGCATGAAACCATTATTACAGTCGATCGAATTACGATGGTAAATTTAGATGCAGAAGGAAAACCAAAACCACACGGGAAAACACAAATAGAATATGTGGTGGATCGTTTAGCTGGAAAAGGTTAAAAAATTATATCAATAAAAAAGTCGAAACATTGTTTCGACTTTTTTATTTTATTCTGTAATAAACAACGATTTTAATTCGTGTGCATCAGCAGGATTCATTCTGCCAGCCAAAATCAAACTTAATTGTTTACGACGCAAAGCAGCTTCATAACGCTCGATTTCTTGTTCAGATTCTGGAATTAATTCAGGGACTTGAACAGGTTTATTATCATTATCAACGGCTACAAATGTATAAATACCGCTATTTGTTTGGTTATAAACACAATTTTCGTAATCGTAAACATAGACATCAACATACACTTCCATCGATGATTTGAATGCGCGAGTTACTTTAGATTCTAACTTCACTGTACTTCCCATCGGAATCGGAATGTTAAACGCAACGTGATTGACACTTGCTGTTACAACCAAAAAACTTCCACCATGCATTTTCGCAGAAATAGAAGAAATTCTGTCCATAGAAGCCAATAATTCGCCTCCGAACATGTTTCCTAAGTTGTTGGTTTCATTCGGTAAAACCAAGTTTGTCATTACTGCTAACGACTCTTTTGCTGTTTTTGCTTTCGCCATAAACTTTTGTTTGTTGGGTGCAAATTTCAACAAAATATTCGAGTTTTGAAACAGTTATTATCGTTGTGTTAAGTATTTGTAATTGAGTTTTTTATTAAATCAATAAAATTTTATAGTTAAAAAATGTTAATATAGATTATTGTATTATTTCAAGTCTTACATTTGAACAGAATTATGAAAATGTTTATCACATACTTGCTGTCTGCTTTATTTCTGCTATTTTTTGCGGAAACTAAAGTGTTTGCGGGTACTCAACATTTTCAAGGAAATTTAACTTCGCAGACAGTTGTTAACGATAATACACATATTTATCACGCAAGTAAAATTGTTGAAACTAAATTTTCTAAAACTTCAAATTCAAATCAATTTCAAGAATTTAATCCAAGTATCGAAACGATTGATGATGATTTTCAGACATCAAACAAAATCGATTTAGAAACTTGTATCAAACTATTAAGTGTTGTTCTGGTTTTAAACTTTATGATTCAAGGTTTAAGAAAGAAGCACATCTTCTACAATAAAACCATCAAATTTTCGAGTTGTAAGTACATTTTGTTACGTACAATCAGAATTTGATTGATTTCTTAAATTTTTAAAATTACACCAAAAATTAGTGTTCAGTTCATGAATAGCTGAATGTTAACCAATTTTTGTATGTAATATTTTTTGGTAAAACTACTTCTGCCAAGAAATCCATTTCATCAAATTTTACATTTAATAGTTAGAAGAATTATGAAAAGAGGCGCATTATTTGTAGCTCTAAGTACTGTATTGTTGACAACAAGTTGTTCATCAAAAAAACAGGAAAAAGAAGAAGTGAAAGATTATCCAATCACAACGCCAATCAAAATGGATACGATTGTAGATAAGGATTATGTAGCCCAAATTCAATCGGTACGAAACATCGAAATTCGTGCGCAAGAAAAAGGTTATTTGCAAAAAGTTTTTGTGGATGAAGGTCAACATGTACAAGCTGGTCAATTGTTGTTTCGCATTATGCCTTCGATGTATCAAGCCGAATATTTAAAATCGAAAGCTGAGGTAAAAGAGGCACAAATTGAATTACAAAATTCAGCAACTTTGGCTGATAATAATGTCGTTTCTAAGAACGAAAAAGCCATTGCGCAAGCACGATTAGAAAAATCGAAAGCAGAAATGCAATTGGCTCAATTACATTTATCATTTACAGATATTCGTGCACCATTTTCTGGTGTTATTGATAGAATTCCTATGAAATTGGGAAGCTTGATTGACGAAGGAATGTTATTAACAAATTTATCTGATAACTCATCAATGTTTGCTTATTTCAACGTTTCTGAACCTGAATATTTAGATTATCAAACAAATATTCAAGACAGAGCGAGTAAACAAGTTTCTTTGATTATGGCGAATAATAAACCTTTACCAGAAAAAGGTTTGGTAGAAACGATAGAAGGAGAATTTAACAACGAAACAGGAAATATTGCGTTTCGTGCGCGTTTTGCAAATCCAAATCATTTGTTGAGAAATGGTGAAACAGGAAAAGTAAAAATGACAGTTCCGTTACATGATGCTTTATTAATTCCACAAAAAGCAACTTACGAAATTCAAGATAAAACCTATGTTTTTGTAGTCGATAAAAATGGTGTTGTGAAATCGCGAAATATCACGATTGGTCTAGAAATGCCTGATGTTTATGTAGTAGAAAGCGGACTTTCGGAGAAAGATAATATTTTGTTAGAGGGTGTTCAGAAAGTGAAAGATGATGATAAAATCAAAACGAAATTTATTGCACCAAGAAAAGTTCTTTCATCGTTAAAATTAAAATCAAACTAATCTAAAAAATTCAAAGTTATGTTTGATAAATTTATTCGAAGACCCGTTCTTTCGATTGTCATTTCGTTGATTATAGTTTTCTTAGGAATTCTATCATTAGTCAAATTACCCGTAACGCAATTTCCTTCAATTTCGCCTCCAAAGGTGAATATTACAGCGGAATATCCCGGTGCGAATAATGAATTATTAATCAAATCGGTTGTAATTCCATTAGAACGTGCACTAAATGGTGTTCCTGGAATGAAATATATTACATCTGATGCTGGGAATGATGGTGAAGCGTCTATTCAAGTGATTTTTGATTTAGGAACTGATCCCAATATTGCAGCTGTAAATGTGCAAAACCGTGTTTCTTCGGTTGTAAATAAACTTCCGCCTTTGGTAGTTCGCGAAGGTGTAAAAATCACACGCGAAGAATCAAACATGTTGATGTACATTAACTTGTACAGTAATGATCCAAAAGCTGATCAACAATTTTTATATAATTATGCAGATATCAATATTTTATCTGAGTTAAAACGTATTAATGGGGTTGGAGATGCAGATATTTTAGGAAACAGAGAATATGCGATGCGTGTATGGTTGAAACCAGATCGTATGCAAGCGTATAATATTTCTGCGGATGATGTTATGAAAGCATTGGATGAACAAAGTATTGAAGCTTCGCCTGGGAAAACTGGAGAAAGTTCAGGAAAACGTTCAGAAACATTCGAATATGTGTTAAAATATTCAGGTCGATATAACACAAAAGAACAATATGGAAATATCATTTTAAGAGCAAATCCTGATGGAGAAATATTGCGTTTAAAAGATGTTGCTAATATAGAATTCGGAAGTTCGATGTATGATATTTACTCAACACTGAACGGAAAACCTTCTGCCGCAATTGTGATAAAACAATCGTACGGAAGTAATGCGAGTGAAGTCATCAAAAACATCAAAGCATTAATGGCAGATTTGAAAGAAAATAATTTGCCAAAAGGAATGGATTACGAGATTTCATATGACGTTTCGAAATTCTTAGATGCTTCAATGGAAAAAGTGGTACATACACTTTTTGAAGCTTTCGTTTTAGTTGGGATTGTTGTGTTTTTATTCTTAGGTGACTGGCGTTCTACATTAATTCCTGCGTTGGCGGTTCCTGTTTCTTTGATAGGAACTTTTGCTTTAATGAGTTTCTTTGGAATTACATTAAACTTGATTTCTCTCTTTGCTTTAGTTATGGCGATTGGAGTTGTTGTCGATGATGCGATTGTGGTGATAGAGGCTGTTCACGCGAAGATGGAAGAGAAAAATCTTTCGCCTTTACGAGCGACGGAAGAAGCAATGCGTGAAATTAGTGGAGCAATTATCGCAATAACATTTGTAATGGCAGCCGTGTTTATCCCAGTTGCGTTTATGTCTGGCCCTGTTGGTATTTTTTATCGTCAATTTTCGATTACGATGGCGACATCAATTATTTTATCAGGAATTGTTGCCTTAACGCTTACACCAGCTTTGTGTGCAATGATTTTGAAAAATAATCATAATCAACCAAGAAAGAAAACGATGCTAAATAAATTTTTGTTGAAGTTTAATAATTTGTTCAACAAAGGATCTTTTAAATATGAAAAAGTTTTAACCAAAACAGTTAACAAACGCACTGTTACATTCGGATTTTTACTAGCATTTTGTGCTGGAGTTTTCTTTTTGAATAATAGTTTGCCTTCTGGATTTATTCCAAACGAAGATCAAGGAATGTTTTATGCGATTATTCAAACACCTTCAGGTTCTACGTTAGAAAGAACAAATGAAGTTTCTCAAAAATTACAAAAAATAGCGGAAGGAATTGATGGCGTTTCATCAGTTTCATCTTTGGCTGGTTATGAGATTTTGACAGAAGGAACAGGAGCAAACTCTGGAACTTGTTTGATTAACTTGAAAAGTTGGGACGAACGTTCTAAATCTGCTGAAGAAATCATCAAAGAATTAGAAGAAAAAACTGGGAATATTAATGGTGCAAATATCGAATATTTTCAACCACCATCTGTTCCTGGATATGGTGCTGCAGGAGGTTTCGAGTTGAGATTGTTAGATAAAGCGGGTAGTGGAGATTATCATAAAATGGAAGAAGTGAGCCGTGATTTTGTAAAAGAATTAACTCGTCGTCCAGAATTGAGTTCTGTATTTACATTTTATAGTGCTTCTTTCCCTCAATATGTCTTGAAAATTGACAATGATATTGCCGAACAAAAAGGAGTTTCGATCGAAAATGCGATGGATAATTTATCAACATTAGTTGGTTCTAATTACGAAACAAGTTTCATCAAATTTGACCGACCTTATAAAGTGATGGTACAAGCTTCGCCAGAATATCGTGCGTTACCAGAAGATTTATTGAAATTGTATGTGAAAAATGATCAAGGTGAAATGGTTCCATATTCAGCTTTCATGAAAATTGAAAAAGTATATGGATTATCAGAAATTACGCGTCACAATATGTATAATGCAGCAGAAATTAGTGGTACGCCAGCACCAGGTTATAGTAGTGGACAAGCGATTGCAGCGATTAATGAAGTAGCTAAAAATACATTGCCTCGCGGCTTTGGAATTGATTGGGCAGGAATCTCGAAAGATGAGGTTTCTCGTGGAAATGAAGCGGTGATTATTTTCGCCATTTGTTTAATTTTCGTTTACATGATTTTAGCAGCACAATACGAAAGTTTTATTTTGCCTTTACCAGTTATCATTTCACTACCAACAGGGATTTTCGGAGCATTTTTCTTCTTGAAATTATTAGGATTAGAAAATAATATTTATGCACAAGTTGCAATGGTGATGTTGATTGGACTTCTCGGTAAAAATGCGGTGTTGATTATTGAGTTTGCAGTACAAAAACATAACGAAGGTTTATCAATTGTAAAATCAGCGATTGAAGGTGCGGGTGTTCGTTTCCGTCCAATTTTGATGACATCATTTGCGTTTATTGCAGGTCTTATTCCGTTGGTTATTGCTTCTGGTCCGGGAGCAGTAGGAAATAGAACAATTGGTACTGCTGCTGCAGGCGGAATGTTGTTCGGAACTATTTTCGGGTTGTTTATTGTGCCTGGTTTGTATGTTGCGTTTGGCGCTTTGGCGGATAAAATGCAATTGGTGAAATACGAAGATGAAAATCCTTTAACAGAAGAAATCACGGAAGATGAATAAAAATAGTTTAAAAAATATAATTGCAATAAGTCTTTTTGGAACAATGATTTGGAGCTGTAAAGCTCCTGCGGTAAGCAAAGAGATTGAAAATCATCAAGCACCAAAAATTCCAGAAGCTTATCAGAATGTTCAAAATGATAATACACCAAGTTCTGGGTTAACGCCTTGGAAACAATTTTTTACTGATCCAAATTTGGTCGTTTTGATTGAAGAAGCGTTAAAAAATAACCAAGAATTGATGATTACACTTCAAGAAATTGAGATTTCTAAAAATGAAGTGTTGTACAAAAACGGAAAATTATCGCCAACTGTTTCAGCAAATGCAGGAATTGGAGTTGAGAAAGTTGGTCGTTATACAAGTCAAGGTGCTGGTGATGCTTCGACTGAGATAAAACCCGGGAAAGAAATGCCTGATCCTTTGATGGATTATGCGATTGGGTTGAGTGCTGATTGGGAAGTTGATATTTGGAAAAAATTACGTAATTCGAAAGATGCTTCGATTGCGCGATATTTATCAACGGTGGAAGGAAAGAATTTTGTTTTGACAAATTTAATTTCTGAAATCGCTTCGTCTTATTATGAATTACTGTCTTTGGATAGTCAATTAGATTTAATTCATCGAAATATTGAGTTGCAAAAAGAATCACTGCGTGTGGTAAAAATTCAGAAAGAAGCAGCGCGTGAAACTGAATTAGCGGTGAAGAAATTTGAAGCAGAATTATTAAAATCTGAAAGTGAAGAGTTTAATATTAAACAAGATATTACAGAAACTGAGAATAGAATTAATGCATTATTGGGAAGATATCCGCAAACGATAAAACGTGATGGTTCGTCTTTTATGGATTTGATTCCGCAAACAATGCATGCAGGAATTCCTTCTGAATTATTATCAAATCGTCCTGATATCAAACAAGCAGAATTAGAATTGAAAGCTTCTGCATTGAATGTAAAAGTGGCTCGTGCAGAGTTTTATCCGTCACTTAATATTTCTGCGGCTTTAGGATTAAATGCGTTCAAACCTTCTTATTTGGTAAAAATGCCAGAGTCAATTTTGTATTCATTGGCAGGAGAATTAGCTGCGCCTTTAATTAATAAAAGTGCGATAAAAGCGGAGTTCAATACTGCAAATGCTCGTCAAATACAAGCGTTGTACGAATATGATAAAACAATTTTAAATGCTTATTTAGAAGTATCAAATCAAATGTCGAAGATTTATAATTTAGAACAAAGTTATTCTTACAAAGACAAACAAGCGAAAGCACTTGTAGAATCTATTGATATTGCGAATCAGTTGTTCAAAAATAATCGCGCAGATTATTTAGAAGTGTTAACAACTCAACGTGATTTATTGGATGCAAAAATGGAATTAATCGAAACAAAAGAAAAACAATTAAGTACAGTTGTCGCTATTTACAAAAGTTTAGGCGGAGGCTGGAAGTAGTTTTCATATTCATTCTAACAAAGAAATAAGCTGCCTTTTAGGCAGCTTATTTCGATTTATATTGTATTGAAATGATGAATTAATTTTCAGTTCTAACCCAAGTTCCAGGAGACTTTTTATTCACATCATTCATATATTTTTGCGCGTCTTCTATGTTATTGAAGATGCTATATGTAACATAATAATAGCGACCTTTTACATAAGAAACTCCTGCATCTTTGTAACCTTGTTTTTTCAATTCTCCAACCAAACGATCAGCATCTTCTTGACGTTTTAGCGAAGCCGCAATTACTTGATATTTTTTATTGGTAGATTTTGCAGTTGTTTTAGTTGTAATTTCTTTTTTGTCCTCAACTTTCTTTTCAGCTGTTTTAGGAGCTTCAACTTTCGTTAATTTTTTCGTTTCTGTTTTTACAACTTCTTTTGTCGAAGGTTTTTCCTTTACAATTGCCGTAATTTCCTTTTCAGTTTCATTCAGTTTTGTTTCTTTTACAACTGTAATTTCAACTTTTTTAGGCGTTTCAATTGTATCTGTTTTCGTTACGGTTTCGGCAATTTGATATTCAACCAAAGAAGGTTCAGCAATCGTTTGTGGCATATTATACACATCGTATTGCACTGTAGGTTTTTCAGTTTTGGTTGCATCATCTTTACCAATCATTGGTAAAACCAAACCGCTCCATTGCTCCGTTACGAATTCTTGCACGGGTTGCGGCGTATTAAAATATAGGAAGCCACCAACAATAATGGGAATTAATGAGGCTGCGGCTAAAAATTTTGACATGTGTTTGTTAGAGGTTTTAGTTTTAGACGAATCTAAAATGTAATTGGCTTGTAAATTTGAAAGACCGTAAGCGGCGATGAAATAATTTTGAGCATTTTCTGGTTTGAAGTCAATTTTTCCAGCGTCATTAAATTGTAATGATCCGATATTTTGTAAGGTTAAAACTTTTCCATTTTTCAAATGTTCTTGCCAAAAATAAACTTGTTCATTCAAAAATGTTTGCGCATTTTCAAAAGACATCGGCTCATCTTCTACAATTTTATTCACCAAAACACCATCACTTTTTGTTAAAGTTGTATTGAAAGAAAGCTCTTTTCTTGGCGAAATAAATGTGTTTGTTTTCTCGTCAAACGCCACATTAGCAGTGTTTGAGATAAACGCACCAAAGTTTGGAACGATTACACAATCGTGCTGAAATAATAATTGACTAATATGCTCTTCTAACCTCATACTACGAAATTAACATTTTTTTTAGATTTAGCAAAAAATAAATACTTAAAATTCTATTTAGTTGGTTTAATATTAATAATTTAACAAAATGAAAACCGATTTACCATATATTTTAGCACTTTCTTTCCAGAAAGGAATTGGCGATATCTCGGCTCGAAAAATTATTCAATTTTTTGGTTCGGCAGAGGCTGCTTGGAATTGTAAACCAAAATATTTGATGCAAATTTCGGGAATTGGACAGCAAATAAGCAAAGATTTTGGAAATAAAAAATGGTTAGATTTAGCTTTTAACGAAATAGAATATTGTAAAAATAATCAAATCAATATTTTAACTTTTTATGATGAAGCTTATCCACAATTCTTAAAAGAATGTATTGATGCACCTTTGGTGATTTTTTGTAAAGGAAGTTTAGAATTTAATCAATTCAATAACAAAAAGATTTCGATTGTTGGTACGCGAAAAATGACTAATTATGGACGAAATTTTATTACTGAATTAATCGAAGGTTTAGCAGATTTTGATGTTACAATTGTTAGTGGATTAGCGTACGGTTGCGATATAGAAGCACATACAAATGCGCTCAAAAATAATGTTGCAACATGGTCGGTAATGGGAACAAATTTTGAACGAATTTATCCTGCTACTCACAAAAAAATTGCGATTGAAATTTTACAAAAAGGAGGTTGGATAACGGAGCAACCAAGTTTTAAAATTGCTACACCTGAAGCTTTTTTGCAACGAAATCGGATTATTGCAGGCTTATCAGATGTTACAATTGTGGTAGAATCTGCTTTTAAAGGTGGAAGTTTGGTGACTGCAAAATTTGCAAATGAATATAATCGAGAAGTGTTTGCTTTGCCAGGGAAATCAACGGATGCGTTGAGTATTGGGTGTAATTATTTGATAAAATCTCATCAAGCTTATTTGGTCGAAAATTCGAAAGATATTATTGACTATTTTAATTTCAATTCGAAGAAGAAACCAAAGCAAATAGATTTGTTTATTGAGTTTTCTGATGATGAAAATTTAATTGTAAATTATCTCAAAACCAACGGAAAACAACATATTGATAAAATGTCTTTTGACTTAAATTTGAAATCCTACGAATTGATGCCAACCTTATTAGATTTGGAATTAAAGCAAATAATTTCGACGCTTCCAGGCAAATTTTATGATTTATTGTAACAAGTAATACAATTTTTAGCAAGTTATTTTGTTATAAATTACAGTATTTTTGTGCATTATGAAGACAAAATTGTTCATTTTCATCACCATGATTTTCACAAGTTTAAACGCTCAAAATGATAAAGTGCGTTGGGCTGATCTTTTTTCTTACAATAATGTGAAATTGTTGGAAGAAGTAAATGGTGTGATTTATTGTGGAACTGAAAACGGAATTTTCTTGTTCAATCCTCAAAATCCAACAAGTGATTGGATTAAGCTAAATAAAACCAATTTCTTGAACAATGTTGGGGTTTCTGCAATGGCTTATGACAAAGATTCTGATTCGTTTTTAGTTGGTTATGAAAATGGAGGTTTAGATTTGCTGAAATCTGGAGAATCGACAATGGTTTTGGATATCAAATGGAATGGTTTTTCGGGAGATAAAAAAGTCAATCATATTTTTATAAACGATGGAATTGCGTTTATTTCTGGAGCTTTTGGAATTGTTTCTTATGATCTAAAAGAGGAAGAATTTAAAGAAACAACGCGCACAAATACAGCTGTAGTAAATGATGCAGCAATTTTGAATAATAAACTATATATCGCAACTTCAAACGGAATTTATTCAAGTGAATTAACTTCAAAGAAATTAAATAATCCAAATATTAATTCGTGGATACAGCCAACATTTAATCAAAATGTTACCAATATAGAATTGTTTGAAAATCAGATTTATTATTCGATAAACAATGAATTGAAAACTTTAAATGGCTCTTCAGTGGGTTCTTATAATACAATTCTTAATTTAAAATCATCTAATGGACAATTAATTGTTACTCAAAACAATCAAGTTTCTATTTTGAATGGACTAGATTATCCTATAATTGATGAAGATGGAAATGAAATAAATTTCAATTCTGGAATTTTTATTAACAATATTTATTTTGGAGGATCTGTAAATCATGGAATTATTAATTTATCTAATCATAAAGAATATTATCCTGATGGACCTTTTACCAATAAAGCTTGGTCTGTAACGACAAAAAGTGGAAAAGTTTGGATTGCACCTGGAGGAACAGAAAGTTATTCAAACGTATTAGAAAATAATGATGGATTTTTTTATTATGACACTAAAAAATGGAATAACTTTCGTTCAAAAGATATTTTTGATATTCGAGATGTTTTAAGAATCGCTCCTCATCCAGATAAAGATAAAAATACATTTATAGTTTCATCATTTAATAAATATGGACGTGATAAAAATGGAAGAACTGATTTATTAGAATTTGATGTAGATTTAATACCTAAGAAAATTATTAACGATCAGTTTCCAAGTTCTAGAATTTCGGGCTTGGCTTATGATAAGTTAGGAAATTTACATATTGGAGCTTCATATCCTGATGGTAAATCGCCTGATTATCAGTCTGTATATTATGTAGAGAGAAATGCAAATGGTACTTGGAAAAGTTATGATGTTGATAAAACGTCTCCAATAGTAGCACTTTCTCCTGATTTTTCTGATGTTTATACCTATTATGCAAGTGGTAGACAAGGAGGTGGGGTTACAGTTTTAGACAAAAAATATGAAATTGTAACAACAATGACAACTTCAAATAAGCTACCAATTAATAATGTTCTGACTGTTGCAAATGACAAATCAAATAATTTATGGATTGGGACAGAACAAGGTTTAGTCGTTTTGTACGGAGCTGATAATGCTGTAAGTTCTAATAATATTGTCGCAGAACCAATTGTGATTATTCAAGATGGAATTCCAGAGGCGTTGTTAACAGATGTTGGAATTTACGCGATAAAAGTAGATAATGCAAACAATAAATGGATTGCTACAAATGGTGCAGGAGTCTATTATGTTTCGGATAGTGGAGAATCGACGAAGTTACATTTTACATCTAAAAACTCGCCTTTACCTTCGGATGTTGTGTATGATGTTTCGATTGATGAGTCGACAGGAAAAGTATTTTTTGCAACAGAAAAAGGTGTAGTTTCGTATAATGGAGATGTGTCGACAGAAGCCAATGATTTTAGCGATGCAATCGCTTATCCAAATCCATATCGATCAGAATATAAAGGTAATGTTACGATAAAAAATCTTCCAAATCGTGCGTTAGTTAAGATTACAGATATTGTCGGAAATTTACTTTTTGAGAAAAAAGCCGAAGGAGGAATTGTAGAATGGAATACAAATAATGCAAAAGGAAAGCCAGTAGCTTCTGGAATTTACTTAGTTTTGATGACAAATGCAGATGGTACAGAAACCAAAACATTGAAAATTGCAGTTGTCCGTTAATGAAAATTTTAGAAACCAAAGCCATTGTACTTTCGAGCTTAAAATATGGTGACACGAGTTTAATTATTCGTTGTTATACACAAGATTTTGGCTTAAAATCGTTTATAGCAAAAGGAGTTTTCTCCAAAAAAAAACGAAATACTTCGTTGTATTTTCCGCTAGCAGAAATAGATTTGAGTTTTCAACCGAAATCAAATGAACAACAATTGGTTTTCTTAAAATCAGCTCAGACGTCGCATTATTACGAATCGTTGCATTTTCATCCTATAAAATCAGCTATTGTTTTTTTCTTAGCTGAAATCTTAAACTTAGTTTTAAAAGAAGAATCAGATAATCCTGAATTATATTTTTACATCGAACATTCGCTAAAAGAATTTGATCAAAAGAAAGACGATTTTGCAGATTTTCATTTGATTTTTTTGATTCAATTATCACATTTTCTTGGTTTTTATCCAAATTTAGAAATTGACGGAAATCTATTCGATTTAGAAAATGGGTTTTTTACGAATTCGAATTCATCTATCAATATGTTGAAGGCAGATGAAACTGTTTTGTTCAAAAAATTGTTAGAATTACATTTTTCCGAAGATTCAAAAAATACATTCAATCAATCGCAACGTTCTCTTTTACTCGAAATTTTAGTGAAGTATTATCAAATTCACACCAATAATTTCAAAAAGCCTAAATCATTACAAGTTTTACACGAATTGTTTAGTTAGAATATTAAGAAAATTTTTTTACTTTTTATCTATTAATCTTTTCGGTATTTTTTTATACAAAACGCTTATGTCAAAAGGTTTAAATTCATATAAATTATTAATAGATTTACCTGATTGTGATTTTTTTGAATAATAACTTTTACTATTAAAAAAATGAATAGATTTAGAATTAATAATTTTTCCTTTTTCTTGAGCTAAAAAAAGTCTTCCATGTATATTATAAAACCACTGTATAGTAATCGTATCATTTTTTATTTCATATTTACCCCAATTCCATAAAAAGATATTAGCATTACTTTGCTTGTCAGTATCAATTTTCATATTGCTAAATTTTACTAATTGCTCTTCTTTTATTCTAATATCGCACTCCAAATCAACTGGACTTCCACAGTCATTTATTCCGTAACCGGTATTTGGTATATGAGCAATTCCATTATTAAGTAAGACTAACATTGTTATTCCACCATCTTTTTTATATTGTCTGTAATAATATCCATTTGTTTCAATATTATTTGTGATTTTAGGGTAATCACCTTTTATTAGATATTTTTTATTATATAATGGAGTACATGAATTAATGATTAACATTCCGATGAAAAGAAATAGGATTTTTTTTAACATAAACTAAATTTAATATTGTAAATTAAAACTAATATAATTTACAAAAATCTCCCGATAAATTCTAACAAATCTTTAAAACAAAGAATAAATAAAACTCCATATATTTGCTATAGTTAAAAGCATTCACAATGAAATTCAATACAAAAGCTATACACGGAGGTCAACAACACGACCCTTCAACAGGAGCCGTAATGACTCCAATTTACCAAACATCAACATTCGCGCAAAGATCACCAGGAGATTACAAAGGATACGAATATTCTCGTGGTGCAAATCCAACAAGAACTGCTTTAGAAAATGCATTAGCATCTATCGAAGGTGGAGTTGCAGGTTTTGCATTTGGTTCTGGTTTAGCTGCAATCGATGGTGTATTAAAATTATTCAAACCAGGTGATGAAATCATCGCGATGGACGATTTATATGGAGGTTCTTATCGTTTGTTTACACGTGTTTATGAAAAATTTGGTTTGAAATTCCATTTCGTAGATATGACAAATGTTGAGGCTGTTGTCGCTTTAATCAATGAAAACACAAAAATGGTTTGGGTTGAAACACCTACAAATCCATTGATGAAAGTGGTTGATATCAAAGCTGTAAATGATGCTGTAAAAGCAAAAAAAGCAGATATTTTAGTCGCTGTTGATAATACATTTGCGTCGCCATATTTACAACGTCCAATTGAGTTGGGAGCAGATATCGTGATGCATTCGGCTACGAAATATTTAGGAGGTCACTCTGATTTAGTAGCGGGAGCAATTGTGGTTAATTCGGAACAATTGGCAACAGATGTTCACTTCAATTTATTTGCAACAGGAGGAATTTTAGGACCACAAGATTCTTACTTAGTTTTACGTGGAATCAAAACTTTGGCTGTTCGTATGGATCGTCACTGTTCAAACGGAATGAAAATCGCTCAGTTTTTAGAGGCTCATCCAAAAGTTGCGCACACGTATTATCCAGGTTTGGAAAATCATCCGCAACACGAAATTGCGAAAAAGCAAATGAAAGATTTCGGAGGAATGGTTACGTTTACATTAACTTCTGGGAAAAAAGAAGATGCTTTCAAAATTTTAGAAAACTTAAAAGTTTTCACTTTAGCTGAATCTTTAGGTGGAGTTGAATCATTAGCAAATCATCCAGCTACGATGACGCATGCGTCTATTCCTGCAGAAAAACGTGCTGAAATTGGTATTACAGATGATTTAATTCGTTTGTCTGTTGGTATCGAAGACATCGACGATTTATTAGAAGATTTAGAACAAGTTTTGAACTTGATTTAATCGAATAATTATAAGAATAAAACAGCCCAAATCAAATGATTTGGGCTGTTTTTGATTTAAAGATTCTTCATTTTACTGAAGTTTCATTCAGAATTACAGTTGAAAAATGTCATTCCGACGAATGGAGGAATCTAAGAGTCATCCTGAACTCGTTTCAGGATCACATCAGAAAAGTATAGCTTGACAAAAAAACAATATATTTATCCCATGAAATTTCTAATTCTCTTTTTACTTTCTACGTTAAGCTTTGCTCAAAAGTTAGATACGATTAATCTCAATCAAGTTGAGGTTATGAATTATTCTAATTACAAACAATTTCGTCCAAAGTTTAAAAAAGTTGAAAGATTAACGGATAATACAAGTTATGGATTGAAGATATTCTCAAATTTATTACTTCCAAACGAGAAAGAAATTGAAATTGTTGCCATTGAAATTTTGTTCGAATCAAAAGTGAAGAAGAAAAATTATTGCAACGAATATTATTATTTCAAACCAATAATTCTAAAATCTATTAATGATAAACAAAGTTTGATCGATGAAAAATGGTTTGAGGTGGATAAAGATTATCAAGGAAAATATATTTTTCCTATTCATTTAAAATTGAAACCTTCAGAGGTGAAAAATTATTCTATTGGTTTAGAAACTTCTTACGAAAATCCTTTTTGCCCTGAAGGAAATGGCTATTTTGATTTGATAAATACGTCCAAAAAATCAGATGTTTTTGTTCATTACAATGATAATCGAAATTCAGGGTTTCGTAAACAAGAATTATTTGGTAATTATGCTTTAAACTACAAAATCTACTACAAATAGATTTATTTCCACAATAATTTCAATTCCACTTTATATTTCCCAGCGTATGGTTTTGAGTTTGTTGGTTTTTCCGAAATCGAGAATTGATACACGCCACGCGCAGGTAATTCGAAGATGGTTTCTTTGCCAAATGGTCCACCTTTTATAGAATCCACAGGTCCTTTGATGTGATTAATTCTGATATTTGCTGTAGAATCTTGCGCAGAAATTTTGATCCAAACTTTTTTAGCAGAATCTGCATTAAAGGTAAATGTATTTGTTTGTCCTGATATTTTAGTTGGTTCTGCTTTAGCTTTTGCATAACTTACTTCCAGATTTTCGGTTGTGTTATTAGCACTTAACGGAATAATTTTATCTGCGTTAGATACAACTTTTTGTTGAGGTTTTGTCACAACTTTCTTCTGAGGAGAAGCCGTTTTTACCACTTCTTCTTTCATTACATCTTCTGTTGTTGGCTTATATTTTTTTACCAAATCTTTGTACGCAGAATCAACTCCAATCTTGCTTGGATAAATGGTTGGCGTAGATTTATCTTCGCAACTATAAAGTGTAATCAATGTAATAAAAGCGATAAAAGTCCATTTCATAACAGAAAAATTCTGCTGTAAAAGTAACTATTTTAACTGCAATTTCAAGGTATATTTTCCTTCAAATGGATCACCTTGCATCAAACTTTCTCCAATTCGGATTTGATACAAGCCTTTTTCGGTTAAATCATAATTGATTTCTCGTCCAAAAGGACCATCTTTCTCGTTATTTGGAGAGATAAGTTGATTAATTCTGATGTTTCCGAGTTTATTTTTAGGAATAATTTGAATAAAAACAGAGGAAGAAGAATCATTCCTAAAACTAAAAGTTTGTTGTTCTTTCGCTTCTTTTTCAATCTCAAATTCGCCTTTTCCATGAATTAATGTCAATTCAGAATTATTCATAATCTTTGGAGAAGCAAAAGCAATTTCCTGCATAGAAGAATCTTTTTTAACTACTTTTTGAGTCGTTTCTCCTATTGATATTGTTTGATTACTAGTCATACAATAAATGATAATAGCACCAATAGCTATTGAGAGGATAATAATGGGTCTATATTTTTTCATTATTGTAAATTTGTGCCTTAGTTAATTACAAATTTTGAACCAAACTATATGTTGTTTTACGAAAATACAGGAAACGGTAAACCCTTGGTGTTTTTACACGGTTTCTTAGAGAGTCATTTAATTTGGAATAATTTACGACAAAATCTTGAGAAAGAAGCGCAAATTATTACAATTGATTTGCCTGGGCATGGAAATTCGGAAAATTCGCAAGAGGTGAATACGATGGAAGAAATGGCTGAAAAAGTGATTGCGGTTTTGGATGAATTAAATCTAGAAAAAGCAACTTTTGTTGGACATTCGATGGGTGGTTATGTGGTGTGTGCGTTGGCTGATCTTTTTCCAGAGCGTGTAGAAAATATTGTTTTGATTAACTCTTCGACTTTGCCAGATGATGAAGCGAAGAAAAATCAACGTTTGAAAGCGTGTGAAACAGCTCGTAAAAATTTCAATGCGTTGGTGAGTTTTAGTATGCCAACTTTATTTGCGGCTCATCATCGTGATCAATTCAAAGATGAGTTGAAATTTGTAAAAGAAATTGCTTTAAAAACGCCAATCGAAGGCGTTTGTGCAGCTTTGAAAGGAATGCGAGAGCGTCCAGATCGTTCGTCGATTTTGTATGATTTCAAAGGTGGAATTTATATCATTGTTGGACTGAATGATGAAACGGTTAATCCTGAATTATTTTTAACCTTAATTCCAGATTTGCCTCATATTCATTTGTATAAATTTGATGGTGGACACATGGCTTTTATAGAAAATTATGACGAGGTTTTATCGATTTTGAAATCAATTTAATTAACGCTTGCGTTGAAAAAAATCTTTCATCAATAGACCACATTCATCTTCCATAATTCCCGAAACAATTTCAGTTTTTGGATGTAACTCGCCAATTTTTGCTTTAAAACCACGTTTTTCATCCGAAGCACCATAAACCACTTTCGAGATTTGGCTCCAATACAACGCTCCGCCGCACATCACACAAGGTTCTAAGGTTACATACAATGTGCAATCTTGTAAGTATTTTCCACCCAAATAATTTGCTGCAGACGTAATGGCTTGCATTTCAGCATGCGCGGTAACATCAGTCAACGTTTCGGTTAAATTATGTGCTTTCGCGATAATTTTGTTGTTACAAACAATCACAGCTCCAACTGGAATTTCGTCTCGCTCGAAAGCTGTAATCGCTTCGTTAAAGGCTATTCGCATAAAATATTCGTCTGTAAAAAGATTTTCCATTTCTATAAAATTTAAGGCAAAAATAATCATTTCCAAATTGGATATTCGATACATTTGTACAAATTGATGCCTCTTTTATGAATCAATCAAAATATATCATTGCAGCCATTGTAACCTACTTTATGTGGGGATTTTTCAGTTTCGGATTGAAACCAATCGCAGGTTATCCACCTTTGGATATTCTATTTTTTAGATTGTACGTTTCGGTTTTCTTTTTAGTGGTAATTAATCTTGGATTTCGACGCAATAAGATGAAAGCTGATTTTGATTTATTCAAATCATTTGATAAAAAGAAACAGAAAAAATTAGGAAGTTTAATTGTTGGCGGATCGTTGATTTTGATGACAAATTGGTTGATGTTTATTATTGTCATGAATCATATTAGTGTGCAAGCCGCGTCGCTATCGTACTTGGTTTGTCCGATTATTACAACCGTTTTGGCTTTCATTATTCTGAAAGAACATTTAACCAAAATAAAATGGATAGCAGTTGGTATTAGTCTTTTAGCATGTTTGGTTCTTTCTATAGGTCATCTTGTAGACTTGGTTTATAGTTTGATTGTCGCATGTACATTTGCGCTGTATATCATCATTCAGAGAAGTTTGAATGTTTTTGATAGTTTCAATTTGTTGATGACACAATTACTAATCGTAGCTATTTTGATGTTACCATTGGTTTTCATGTTCTCAGGACCAATTCCAACCGAAACAATTTTTTATCAATGTATCATGATGATTGTGGTTTTGTTCACTATTATTCCAATGTTCTTAAACAATTTTGCTTTAAAAGGAATTGATTCTTCAACCGTTGGAATTTTAATTTATTTGAATCCAATTATGAATTTTGTTTTGGCAATTTTCTATTACAAAGAAGCTGTTTCACCAATGCAAATGATCGGTTATAGTTTGATTTTGCTCGCGATTGTAGTATTTAATTCACAAACAATTTTCAAAATAAAACACATAAAAAAATCTGAAGTCTAAACTTCAGATTTTTTTATGTTGATTTTTCAGGAAATATTATTTGATGTAAACAGAATTTGGTGAAACTCCAGTTGTAATTGCTGGATTTTTAAGACCTCCTTGTGCATTCTGAATTAATAATCGTCCATTAGAATTGTAATCTTTTGCGTCTAAAACATAAAAAGTATCACCTTTTACATAGAAACCATATACACTATCAGCACCTGTTATGTAATCTGCTTTTGTAGGCAAAGCTGTTGCATTTGTAGCCATAGAATAAACAGAATTATTAACGATGTAATACAATTTACTATTCTCCGCAACTAAGAAATTAGGATGTTGTCCATCAGGAAAATTCATTTCTAATTTATCTTCTGAAGTTAAATTATAACGAACCAATTTTCCTTTTGTAGTAGTTCCCCAATTAACACCTTGAGAAAGCACAAATAAATTTCCGTTTTGAATTGTTAAATCTGTCGGAACATCACCAACATTTATACTTTTTTTATCATTTGTTTTAAGGTCAATAATTGTAACTGTTTTACCTGTTCCCCAGCCACCTTTTTGTGCAACATAAAGTTTGTTATTGTCAAGAATCATTTTTTCTGGACCTTCATCTACTTTATATTTTTCTACAAATGTTAAATCGCTGATTTTGTATTTTGCAATAAAATCGTCTGTCGTAACATTAGGATCTCCCCAGTTTGAGATATACAAAAATTGATCATCAGAAACGATATAACGAGGGTTGCTCATATTATCTGATGATGGAATTGTACTAATTTTTTTGAAAGTTGTGTTGTCAACAACTTCTACTTTATTAGAAACATTAAGAACAATATAAGCCTTATTTCCTTTGAAATACATGCTTTGTCCTACAGAACCCAATTGCGCACCAGCGTTCGCAGTCTTGAAAATTTCTTGAATAGGATTTGTTGTACTTACATCTTTTGTTGGATCAAAATAAGTGATTTCTGCGTTAGCTGAATTGAAACCTCCTTCATTCAAAATAAAAACTCCTTTCGAATAGTTTCCATTTTCTGGATCATTGTTTGGTCCATCATCGTCATTTGAACAAGATTGTAAAAAGACTCCAGCCAAAGCTATAAGTGCGATTGATTTAAATTTAGTCATAGTTTTTTAAAATTTTATTTGTATTTGTATGTTATAATTTGTGCCTGGTTGCCAACGATTTTCTTGCGTTTGATATTCCTGGTTAAACACATTATTCACTCTCATAGAAACGCTATAAAGTCGTGAAATCGTATAATTTAAACCTAAATTCGTTAGCCAAAATCCGTCAAGTGTTCTTTCTTCTTCCGAATCGGTAAAAACTTTACTTGTATAAATATTTTGTACAAAAGCAGATAAACGTTTGTAAGTGTATTGTGCGCTCGCCGTCCATTTATGATTTGGCGAATACATCAATTCCTTATTTTTAAATTTATCTTTTGTTTTGGTGTATGCATAAGTTGTATTGAAACTAAACGTATTCCATTTGTAATTCCCAATCATTTCAAAACCATAGGTTTCTGCTTTGTTGATGTTCATAGGAACCCAATAAGAACTGTTTTGCGAGCTCGGAATCCATTGAATCATATCACTCAACTTATTATAAAAAATATTGGTTTGAATGTTTAAATTTTTGCTGATAAAATCATTTCCTAATTCAAATTGATAAGCTGATTCTGATTTCAAATCTGGGTTTCCACCAGTTTTCCAAAACAAATCATTGTACGTTGGATTTCTGAAATTTTTCGAAACATTTCCTCTTAATTGATACGAATATATTGGACGATAATTAAAACCTAATGAATAAATAAATGGATTTTGGTATGTATCAGAAAAATCTTGGCGAATACTCGCTTCGTATTCCAAAACATCTGATAATTTATGCTTCGCGATTAAGGCAAAATTGATAGAATTTTGATCACTTTTGGTCAAATTATTTCCACTTCCTTGATTATAATTAGCTTCCGATAAAAGTGAAAGTTCAAAATTATTCGTGATTTGATGATTCAGATAATATTTTAAAATATAATTATCAACCTGTAAATCGTCCGAATAAGATTTGTGAATATTGTTGAAATAATTGCTTTCTTCTCGGATATAAGCTAATTTTAACTGCGATTGCCACTTTTCATTTGGATTGAAATTCCATTCTGTCATCAAACGGTAATCCTGATTTTCGTATCCAGAAGGCGTTGAACCAATGTCAACCAAAGGAAATTCACGCTTTCCAAAATTGAACATCGAATAAAGTTTCAATTCATTTTTAGGATCGATTTTATAACCAAAATTTCCATTAATTGTATTGAAATAATATTTTCCATTCAAATTCTTCTTCATGTGATTCGGAATTTTATAATCATTATCAGATTGATTTCGTTCGTAATCGATTGAAGAACTAAATTTTTCTGTACTATATTTCAACTGATATTTTCCCGACCATGTATCGTAACTTCCGTATCCTAAATTTATTTTTTGCTGTAAACCTTTGTCATACTCAAATTTATTCAACAAATGAATTGTACCGCCGATAGAACCTGTTCCATACGCAATACTTCCGCCTCCTGGTTTCACTAAAATTCCGTCAAACGAATTACTTGCAAATAAATTAAAATCCGTTTGTCCTGTTGTTTGCGAATTGACATTAATTCCGTTCCAAATTACGGCTGTGTGCGAAGCTAAAGTTCCTCGAAACGAAGGTGAAGAAACCATTCCTCGTCCATTTTCTTTAAAATAAATTGGCGTTTGCTCTTGTAAAACTTGCGTCAGTTGATTAGGATTTTGCTCTAAAATACTATCATTAAGTTTGATAATACTTTGAGATTTGTAATGATTTTTAAGAAAAGCATCGTTCAAAATCAAAGGTTTCAAATTGATGGTATCCGTCTGTGCAAAAGCAATTCCAGCGATAAGATTAAAACAAAGAAAAAGTTTTTTCATATTAAAATCTGTTTTTCCTCCGAAAACATTTTCTATTAATTTGTTAGCAATGGCAGGTTTCCTGACTTATTCTTTTTACAAAAAGTATGTTAGAATTTACAGTTGCGGGGACAGTTTTGGAATTGAACCAAATTCCCTTTTAACTCACTCGTTGAGCACCATTTTATGCAAATGTAAAGAAAAGCAATTGATTTTATAAAAAGTAGATTGTTAAATCGTTAACCTTAAATTAAGATCAGATTTATTTTATTTGTACAATATTCAAAATCATTATATCTAGTGATTTTTAAGAAAGATGGACAAATTAAATTTGTAACCAACAAAAACAATTATTTAGTTAAACTTTAAAAATTATGGAAAACAATCAACCGTACAAATCAGAGAAAAAACTTATTGCCGGAATTTTAGCGATAGTATTAGGAACTTTAGGAGTTCACAAATTTTATTTAGGCTACACTAAAGAAGGTGTTATTCAATTAATTATTGGTCTTGTGACATGTGGAGCAGGAGGACTTATTGGATTAATCGAAGGAATTATGTATTTAACAAAATCTGATGAAGAGTTTGATGAAACTTATGTAAAAGGTCACAAAGGCTGGTTCTAAAATAGAGATTACATTCTTTTTTAAATATTTTTCGATCCCAAAATAATCTAAAGTTATTTTGGGATTTTTTTATTGAATGAATTCGTTTTAAATAATTCGCAAGTTTTTTATTACATTTGCTTTAGGAAAAAATATAATAAAGAACGAAATCGCATAAAATGGCTATAAAAACATTTAGAGAAGTAATCGCAGAGGCAATGAGTGAAGAAATGCGTCGCGATGAATCTATATTTTTAATTGGAGAAGAAGTAGCAGAATACAACGGAGCGTACAAAGCTTCGAAAGGAATGTTAGACGAATTTGGAGCAGAACGTGTAATTGATGCGCCAATCGCAGAGGCTGGTTTTTCTGGAATCGCAATTGGATCTACAATGACGGGATGTCGCCCAATCGTAGAATACATGACATTCAACTTCTCATTAGTGTCTATTGACCAAATTATCAATAACGCTGCAAAAATTTATCAAATGTCAGGAGGACAATTCAACTGTCCAATTGTATTTAGAGGACCTACTGCTTCTGCAGGACAATTAGGTGCAACACACTCACAAGCTTTTGAGAATTGGTATGCAAATGTACCAGGTCTTAAAGTAATTGTTCCTTCAAATCCTTATGATGCAAAAGGTTTATTAAAATCTGCAATTCGTGATAACGATCCAGTAATTTTCATGGAATCTGAACAGATGTATGGAGATAAAATGGAAATGCCAGATGAAGAATACACAATCGAAATTGGTAAAGCAGAAATCAAACGTGAAGGTACAGATGTAACGTTAGTTTCTTTCGGGAAAATCATTAAGCAAGCTTACATTGCTGCTGATGAATTAGCTAAAGAAGGAATTTCTGTAGAAGTAATCGACTTACGTACAGTTCGTCCATTAGATTACGATACAATTTTCAAATCTGTTAAGAAAACAAATCGTTTAGTAGTTTTAGAAGAAGCTTGGCCTTTCGCTTCAGTTGCTTCAGAAATTACGTATATGGTTCAACAAAAAGCATTCGATTATTTAGATGCACCAATCAAACGTATCACAACAAAAGATACATCAGCGCCTTATGCTCCAAACTTGTATGAGACTTGGATTCCTAATGCAAAAGATGTAGTTGAAGCTGTAAAAGCTGTGATGTATAAATAATTAAGATTTATAAACTATATTTGTAAAGTCTAGCATACATTTTGCTAGGCTTTATTTTTTTAAACAGATCTTATTGATGAAAAGTTATATAACATCTTTTTTTATAGTTGTTCTAGCGTCTGTGCACGCGCAAGTAAAAATTCAAGGAAAGGTCATCGATTCTGAAACTCAGAAGCCTATTCCTTACGCAGATATTCGTTTACCAGAACTTAAAGTAAGTGCAACATCAAACTCTGATGGTACTTTTTATATCGAATCTAGTTCGAATGCAAATAAAATTGTCGTATCAAAAAATGGATACGAAACTTCTGATTATGTAATCGAAAATAAAATTGATTATAATTTTATTGCTCAATTATTTTTAGCAGAAGATAATACTTCCGAAGAAGATGATGGAACAGTAGATTTACAAACTGCGGTTGTTTCGGCAAAGAAAAAACGTCTTAAAAAGAAAGAAAATCCAGCTTATGCTATTTTGCGTGAAGTATGGAAGCGTAAAAAGAAAAATGGGCTAAAATTAGCGCCACATTACCAATATGATGAATACGAAAAGTTGCAATTTGATATTAGTAATATTGATTCAACTTTTATGAAACGTAAGATTTTTAAAGGAATGGAGTTTGTTTTCGAGAAAGTAGATACTTCTTCTATCAACGGAAAAACATATTTACCAGCTTTCTTGAATGAGTCAATTTACAATATTGCGGGAATTAATAAACCTTCAACAAAAGAGCGTCGAGAATTAATTGCGAATAAAACATCAGGTTTCGAGAAAAATGAAGTGGTAGCTTCTACGGTAAAAAATCTTTTCCGTGATATTGATATTTATGATAATCGTGTCAATATTTTAGACATTAAATTTGTGAGTCCAATTGCTACAGATGGTTTCGCTGTTTATGATTATGAATTGAAAGATACAGTTGATGTAGATGGAATAGAATCTTATCGAATCAAATATTATCCGCGTCGCGAAGGAGAATTGACATTTAAAGGAGAATTATATATCTCGAAAGATGCCTATGCGGTAAAAGAAGTTGTGATGGAGACAACGAAAGAAATGAATGTGAATTTTGTGCGTAATATTTTCATGAATTTAGAATATGATATTCCAAACGATTCTATTTTCTATCCGAAAAAAGAATACGCGATGTTGGATATGTCGTTGTTGAGTAAAAAGGAAAGTGCGAAAGGAATTTTTGCGCATAAAACGGTGAATTATTACAATTACGATTTCGATACAACACATCCCGAAGCTTTTTATTACGAGAAATTAGATCCAGCAAAAGCTGCGCTTAACGAAAAAGATAATCAGTTTTGGGCAGAAAATCGTCCTGAAGCTTTAACAAAAGATCAAGAAGGGATTTACGAAACATTAGAACAATTAAATAAAGTACCAAAATTCAATAATATTGTGAAAGCAATCGAGATTTTTGGTTCTGGATATTACAATGTCGGAAATGCAATTGATATCGGGAATTTATATTCGTCTTTTGGATACAACCAAATCGAAGGTTTCCGTTTGAGAGCTGGAGCTCGTACATATTTTTCGCAAAATGATATGTGGCGTGCGCAAGGTTTCTTGGCATATGGTTTTCGAGATGAAAAATTCAAATATGGAGCAGATTTTCGTTATATGTTCAATAAATATAATCGTTTTCAAGTCGGTATCGGAACAAAACGTGATGTAGAACAATTGGCTGCAACGTTAACGGCTTCTGACGGAATTATGACGCGTAGTTTTGCTTCGTCATCAATCATCAATCAAGGAGATAATACATTTTTGAGTAATAATAATTTGACAAATGTGTATGCATCGATTGAACCTTGGAAAAATGTAACATTTCGTGTTGATGGAAATTATCAATTAATCAAACCAGCAGATGCAGAACATTTCTCGATTGGATATGAAAAAAATGGTCAGATTAAAGAAACTTTAACAAATTCAAGTGTAAGTGTTTCGGTAATTGCTCGTCCAGGTGCAAAATATTCGCAATATGGAATTGATCGTTACGAAATGACAACACTTGCTCCAACATTAATGTTGCGTTATACAAAAGGATTGAAAGGTGTAATTAATTCAGATTTTGAATATGATAAATTACAATTTTTATATACACAACCAATTTTGATTGGATCTTTTGGTAAATCATTGGTAACTGTAGAAGCAGGAAAAACATTTCAAGGTGTTCCTTTATCATTAATGAGTGCGTTACCTGGAAATGAGAGTTACGGACAAGTTTATGGTACATTTTCACAATTAGATTATTATGAATTTGTAACAGATGAATATGTAACGATGAACTGGGAACATCATTTTAACGGTTGGATTTTGAATAAAGTTCCGTTAATCAAAAAATTAAAATTAAGAGAAGTAGGATTCTTGAGAGCGGCTTACGGAGACATTTCGGAGAAAAGTAAAGCTATTAATCGTTCGACGATACAATATTTTGCACCAAATCAACAAATATACTACGAATACGGGTTTGGAATCGAAAACATTGGTTTTGGAAACATTAGACCAATACGTGTTGATTTTAATTGGCGCGGAAATTATAATAATTTGCCAGATGTTCGTAAATTTGGCATCACAATCGGTTTAGATTGGAATTTTTAGAAAATAAATAATAAAAAAAAGAATATTACAATGACTTTTGATGCAATCATCGAAATCCCAAGAGGATCTCGCAACAAATACGAAATGGATCACGAAACAGGAAGAATTCGTTTTGATCGTGTTTTATACTCTCCAATGTTCTACCCAGCTGATTATGGTTTCGTAGAAAATACATTAGGATTAGACGGAGATCCAATTGACGTATTAGTTTTCTTAACAGAACCTACTGTTCCTGGATGTGTAATCGAAGTAAAAACAATCGGTGTTCTTAAAATGTCTGATGACAAAGGACAAGATGAAAAATTAATTTGTGTACCAGTTGCTGATCCAACATGGAACCAATTAGAAAACATCACTGATATGAATCCTCACACATTGAAAGAAGTTGAGCACTTTTTCAGAGTTTATAAAGACTTAGAAAATAAAACAACAACAATTGAAGGGTACGGTGATAAAGCAGAAGCAGAACAATTATTGCAAGATGCAAGAGAGCGTTTCGTACCAGCTCACTAAGAAATAATTTACAATTTCATATAAATAGTCCTCATTTTTTGAGGACTATTTTTTTTGAAATCGTTTTAACACTATTCTCTTTGTATATTAATTTTTAGTTATTAATTTCAATATTAATTAATACTTAGTGAAATTATGAAGAAAAAACTTACGCTTTCCTTAGCATTGCTAGGGCAGATAATTTTTGCCCAATATGCAACACCAAACGATGGAAAAACATATCGAATAGCAGATCTTGATGCTTTAACAGATCAAATAACATTCGATCAAGAATCAAATAGTTATTTATTGACAAATGATTTAACAATTTCAGCAAACGATATTTTCTTATCTGATACTGATTATAAATTGATTATTACAGATGGAAAATTAATTACGGTAGCAGGAAAAATTGAAATCAATGCTCCTAAAGAAGTTTTGTTTACTTCCGATAATCCAGGAACAACATATTTCAAAGGAATTAGATTAGAAGAAGGTGCTATTTCCAACTTTAATAATTTTAAAATGTTTTATGGAGGAGGAATTCGTTCTTTAAATGAATCCTTTACAATGAATAATTCAGAAGTTTCTTATCAAAATGCAGGTGCTGCAACTGGTGGCGCGATTAATTTTTCAAGAGGAAATCCAGTAATTAAGAATTCTGTTTTTAAACACAATATTACACCTGTGGTAGGTTCTGGAGCGAATCAGTCAGTGGCTTTAATTTTCGAAAATAATTATTTAGAAGATAATAATAAAGAAAACTCTAATCGTCCGCAAATTAATATGGGACCAAGTGGAGAAAATCAAACAACAATTATTAAAAATAATACAATTATAGGAAATAGAGCAAATACACGTGTTGGTGGAATTTCTGTTTCTAGTTTATTGAGTGTGGTTAGTTTTGCTCAAATAGAACATAATACGATAAAAGACAATCGTTATGGAATTACAATTACAGGCGTTACTGCGGGAGGAAATATTATTGGAAACATTATAGAAAATAATAATACTGAAAATCTACCAAATTTAGGAGGTAGTGGAATTTCTATTTCTCAAACAGCAACAACACCGCAAACATCTGTAACAATAAAAGGAAATACAATAAAAGGAAACCTTTGGGGAATTACAATTATCGGTAACGGAACCAATATAGATATGACCAATGGATACAATGTTTTCGAAAACAATGGAAATACAGGTGCAGATTATGCATTGTATAATAATTCTGCAAATAATATAAAGGCGCAAGGTAATTGCTGGGATCCTATTCTAACAGATGAAAGAGTAGAAAATGTTATTTTTCATAAACCAGATAATTCTGCATTAGGCTTAGTGGATTATTCAAATTATGCTTGTCTTTTAAGTACAAATGAAGTGAAATTAGATAAATTAAAGCTTTATCCAAATCCTAATAATGGAACATTTATAGTTGATACAAAAGAAAAATCTCCTTATCAAATTTTAGATATTAATGGACGAACGTTAAAACAAGGTGATTTAAAAATAGGTCAAAATTCTATTCAAACAAATTTACCAAAAGGTATTTATCTTATAAGAACAAACCAAACAACTTCTAAAGTTGTTGTAAAGTAACAATTTTTAATAGATAGTTTTATGAAGGATATTATTTAAAATAATATCCTTCAATTTTATATTCTATAATCATAAAAAAATATAATTTTTTCCTCCCATTCTATCAACTATTTCCAAAAACATTTTTAAGTTTATAGAAATACTCACACATGAAATCGAAATTTTTATTAACACTAGGTTTAATCTCTACAACCATGAGTTTATCTGCTCAAACTAATCAACAAGTTTTAGAGTTGATTAACAAAGAAGTACAACAAAATTCTGAAGCTTATCAACAATTAAAAAAAGCAACCGAAACAATTGGACATCGCGCTACAGGAACAGAAAATGGACGAATAGCAGAAGAATATGCAGCAAATTTGTTACGTTCGTATGGTTATGATGTGTCTTTTCAAGAGTTTACATTTAGCGGTTGGAATCGTAAAAGTTTAGATTTAAAAATCAATAATCAATCTATAAAAGCCGTTGCTTTGGCGCATTCGCCAGCAAATGTTAGTCTTTCGGGAGAATTGATTGATTTGGGAAATGGACTTGAAGAAGATTACAAAAAGATTGGTGATAAAGTAAAAGGAAAGATTGTTTTTGCTGCGCTTGGTTTGTTGGAAGGAACGCCAAAAGAAATCGAAAATCTACATCGTTCAGAAAAAACAGCTTTAGCAGAGAAGTACGGAGCGAAAGGAATTATTTTGTTTAATCGTCCTGCTGGAGGAATTCTATTGACAGGAACGGCTTCTGTAACGGGAGAAATTATTAAAATTCCTGCAATTAACATCAGTTTAGAAGATGGATTGAAAATCAAAGAAAATCTATCAAAAGGAAAAGAAATTGCTAAAATCGAAATGAAAAATGATGTTGGACAGATGAAAGGTCGCAACATTATTGCAAAGAAAATCGGTTCTAAATTTCCAAATGAAAAAATAGTTCTTGGAGGGCATTTAGATAGTTGGGATTTAGCTACAGGAGCTATTGATAACGGTGTTGGAAGTTTTTCTGTAATGGATATTGCAAGAACGTATAAAAAGTTAAATCTTCAAAATGATCGAACAATAGAATTTGTTTTATTTATGGGCGAAGAAGTTGGTTTGATAGGTTCTAAATATTACGTCAATCAAGCGCTGAAAGATGGTTCTATCAATCAAATCAAAGCAATGTCGAATATGGATATGACAACAAATCCAAAGTCGTATTATTCGACAATGGAAAGTAATTTGCCTATTTTAACTGATTATGCGTATGATGTGCAAAAAGTGATTCCAGATTTTAAATTGAAAACATTTGCGAGTGTAGATTTACATTCAGATCATCAACCGTTTATGTTGCAAGGTGTGCCTATTATTGGGCTTTCGGATAGTCAATTTACAAAAGGAGCGTTAAATTGTTACCACGCAAATTGCGATACATTTGATTATGTAGAAGAAATTGGTTTGAAAAATAATGTGATTTTGGAAACCTATTTGTTGTATCGTTTGAGTAATTTGAAAGAAATTCCTTCAAAACGTTGGAACGAACAAGAAATTAAGGAAGCCTTAATCAAAGGAAATTTAGAAACTCCACTTCGTATTTCGGGCGATTGGAGATGGTAATATCAAAAAAATCCTTCAGAAATTCTGAAGGATTTTTTATTTATTTCTTTTTCAATTTTACGGTGAAATGTCTTAAAATTTCAGATTCCCACGAAATTTCATAACCTGAATTAATCTCATTTCGTCGATCAAAAATATTTTTCAACGCAACCGCGATATAATCCATATGACTTTGGAAATAAGTTCTTCTTGGAATTGCCAAACGCAGTAATTCTAATTTTGGATAACGATTTTCTCTCGTTTCAGGATCACGATCTGCCAAAATAGTTCCGATTTCTACACCACGAATTCCAGCTTCTTTGTACAATTCAATTCCCAAAGTTTGTGCAGGAAATTCTTCGCGCGTTACATTTGGTAAAAACTTTACAGCATCAACAAAGATGGCGTGTCCACCGATTGGTTGCTGAATTGGAATTCCAAATTCAATTAATTTATTCCCTAAATATTCAATTTGTTTGATACGTGATTGTAAATAAGAATATTCTGTCGATTCTTGCAAACCTTGTGCTAACGCAGCTAAATCGCGTCCAGCTAAACCGCCATAGCTTAAATATCCTTCGTATATAATTCCGAAATTCCCACAAATTTTATATAGCTCTTCATTATTCAGTGCAATAAATCCACCAATATTTACCAAACCATCTTTTTTCGCAGACATCGTCATTCCATCTCCATAAGAAAACATTTCTAAAACAATTTCTTTAATCGTTTTCGTTTTAAATTCTTCTTCTCTTTCTTTGATGAAATAAGCATTTTCAGCAAAACGAGCGCCATCAAAAAAGACTGGAATTCCATATTGATTAGACAATTCACGAACTTGACGAATATTTTCGATTGATACAGGTTGACCGCCAGAAGAATTACATGTAACAGTGATTAATGTAAATGGAATTTGTTCTTTTCCGTATTCTTTGTAGACATTTTCTAACTTTTGCAAATCGATATTTCCTTTGAAAGGATGAATCAATTCGCTGTCAAAAGCCTCATCAATAGTACAATCAATGGCGTGAGCTTTTCTAAATTCAATATGACCTTTTGTTGTATCAAAATGCGAGTTCCCAGGAACAACATGACCTTCTTTTACAAGAGCTGAAAACAATACATTTTCCGCTGCACGACCTTGATGCGTAGGTAAAAGAAACTCAAATCCAGTAATGGTATTGATGGTTTCTTTCAGTTTTAAGAAAGATTGAGAACCAGCATAGCTTTCGTCTCCAGTCATCATTGCAGACCACTGTTTGTCTGACATTGCTCCAGTTCCCGAATCAGTTAATAAATCAATAAATACTTTGTGGCTTTCTAGGTTAAATAGGTTGTAATCTTTTTCTTCGATCCACTTTTCGCGTTCTTCTCGAGTAGATTGATAAATTTCTTCGACCATTTTTATGCGAAATGGTTCGGCAAAAGGTAATTCCATTTTTCTTGTGTTTAATGTAAAACTAAGAAACCTTTAGAATATTATCAATTATTAATTGAAAATCATAAAAAAATCCTCTATCAAAAAGATAAAGGATTAAAAATTTTCTATAGCTCGTGTTAGTCAATAACAGGAACTGGTCGTTTGTTTTCGTTAATTGCAACTAATGTAAACGTTCCAGAAATCGCTTTATCACGTCCGTCACGATACATACTTTCGATAAAAACATCAATTTGTACATCCAAACTTGAGCGTCCTACACGTACTACTTTTCCTACCATTTCTACGATAGTTCCTGCAGGAATTGAATGTTTAAAATCAATTTTGTCACTACTTACTGTAACAATAGGTTTGCGACAAAAACGAGTTGCTGTCATAAAAGCAATTTCATCCATCAAATACATTACTGATCCTCCAAACATTGTGTTGTGGTGGTTTGTATCTCCAGGAAAAACAGCTTTGAAAATACGAGTTTCAGAATTGATGATACGTTGTTCAATCAACTCTTCTCTTGGTGTTTTTTCCACTTCCATTATCATATATTTACACGTTACTTTTCTTAATTAATTTTTGAGTTGATAATGTTTTTTTGTGGTGGTTTGATGATTTCATAGAACATAATTTTTACTTTTTTCGCGAAAGTTTTTGGTTAATTATTAACTCAATTTAGTGGCATTCTGACTTGTCAAAAATATTGATTTACAGTTGCGCGACAGTTCGTGATTTGCACACGATTCCCCATTAAGTTGAGCACGAATTTGATGCAAATATAAATTAGAAAAATGAAAATTTGCAGATTTATTGTGCCGAATTCGTTGGTTTGGAATAATTCGTGTAAATTCATTTTTCCGAATTTTTAATGAAGTAAGAAATAAGAATGAAAATAAAACCAATCAAAGATTTAGTTCATAATCTATCAGAATGGAATGAATTAATTTCTCAAACCAAAGATTTAACCGATAAAGTAGTTCAAGATGTTAATTTTTTGCGTCAAGAAATTAATTGGGAAGAGTATAATTTATGCAATACATCTTTTTTGGGTTGTAAGTTTAAACAACATGAAGCAATCTATTTAATAGAAAAAGGAGCATTCGTTTATCCAAAATTTGAATCAGTTCCCTATAATCCATATCGTGGAAAATTGTATACTTGGCAAGAGTTGATGGAAGGTTATGATCCGGATAATGACCAAAGTATAGATCTTAAAATTTATAAACATTTCAAAAAACATAAATATAATCCGTCTGTTTCAGAAGCTTTGGCGCAACGTTTACACGATTTGTCTATTGATGATGGTTTGCGTCGAATTTTGGAATATGACGATAATGGAATGACGAAGAAAAAAGTGGTTGGCTTTATGGGTGGACATTCTACTGCGCGCAATTCGGAGTTTTATAATGAAACCGCAAAAGCGGCGAAATTAGCTACTGAAAAAGGTTATTTTGTTGTTTCTGGTGGAGGTCCTGGAATTATGGAAGCCGCTAATTTAGGAGCTTATATGGCAAATTATTCGGATGAAGATTTGATGAATGCGATTAATATTTTGGCTGATTTAGATTTTATTGATGAAGATAAAACTGAATATTTGGCGAAGAATTTTATGACGAATGCTAAAAAAGTTTTAGAAATCTATCCAAATGGAGCAGAAAGTTTAGCAATTCCAACATGGTTTTATGGTCACGAACCGAGTAATTTATTTGCAACGAATATTGCGAAATATTTTTCTAATAGTATTCGAGAAGATATGTTGCTAACAATTAGTTTGTTCGGGTTGGTTTATGCGCCTGGAAGTGCTGGAACAACACAAGAAATTTTTCAGGAAGCAGCGCAAAATCATTATGGAACTTCAGGATATTATAGTCCAATGATTTTTTTGAGTAAGAAAAGATATGTAGAAGATACGGCGATTTATTCGGTTTTGCATCAATTAGCAATAGGAAAAGCATATAAGGAGTTACTATTTTTAACAGATAGTGCTGATTTAGCAATCGATTTTATCGAAAATCATCCACCAATTAAAGTTAATTAAAAAATAATTTAAAATATTTAAAATCGCGTAAATCACTTTATTATAGTAATTTATGTGGTTTTTATTTGTTTTTTGTCCGAATAAAATAAAATAATTTCGAATAATGTTTGGTATTTTAAATAATGAACGTATATTTGCAGTCCAATAACGCGAGATGGAGCAGTAGGTAGCTCGTCGGGCTCATAACCCGAAGGTCACAGGTTCGAGTCCTGTTCTCGCTACTAAATCGCGAGGTGGAGCAGTAGGTAGCTCGTCGGGCTCATAACCCGAAGGTCATCGGTTCGAGTCCGGTCCTCGCTACTACAAAGAGAGTTTCTAACAAGAAGCTCTCTTTTTTTATGTCTTTAACTGAAAATTAAGATTGGATAAACTATTTTTGCATCATGAATTTAGAAGAATACAAAAAACAATATAAATCAGATCAAGCAGTTGGTGCAATAGCGATCGAAAATCGCTTAAGAGAGGTCTATGGGACTTTAGAGCCTCGTTTTTATTCGCCACAAGTGATGTCTTTTCAAGGAGGAGATGATCCAATTGATGGCGTTGCGGTTTTTGATGTCAATGGTTATTATCATTTGGTGAGTTACGGAATGTCGCATTTATACTATTCTGAGGAAAGTGTAGGAGCGGATTTTAGTAAATGGGGATTTGAGTTTTCTTTCCGTGTGAAACCTGTTAAAGATGATAATGGTGAAGATCCTTTTTGGGTGGTTCAATTAATGAATAATTTGGGACGTTTTGTGAATGAAACAAAAGTTTGGTTTGATGAATACCAATTTTTGCCTTTAGGCGGTCCAATTCGTACAGATTCGGAAACGGACATTGTTGGTTTGGCTTTTATCAAGGATGATGATTTAGATGAAATTGATACGCCGCATGGAAAAGTTACATTTATACAAATGATTGGTTTGAATTCGGAACAATTGAAAAGATTGGAAGATAATTCAACCAAAGAAGAAATAATGTCAGTGATAGCTGAAATAAAGTCAGTTAATCCAAAATTTGTGTGTGAATTATAGTAGAATTTCTAAAATAAAACATATTTGCGTTAACCTATTTCTTAAATTATGTTAAATGTAAAAAACAGATTGTCAGTATTTTAAACTTGGTATTTGTTTTGATTATATCTAAATGTTAGTAGCACTAACAGTAGAATAAATTTTTCATAGGTTAGGTTAATAATTAGTAAAGCTAATTATGAAGCACTTCTTCGGAAGTGCTTTTTTTAGTATATTTAAGAAGAAAAAATAAAGATGTTTAAAAATTTATTCAACCGAAATAAAAATCAATCAAATAACAAAGAAGAATCAAAAACAATGACTTTCGAAGAAATTATTAATTCAGATAAACCAGTTTTGTTAGATTTTTTTGCAACTTGGTGTGGTCCTTGTCAAATGATGGGTCCAGTTTTGCAACAAGTGAAAGAAGAATTGGGAGATGATGTCAAAATCCTAAAAGTGGATGTTGATAAATATCAAGATTTAGCTGCACGATATCAAGTGCAAGGAGTTCCGACTTTTGCCATTTTCAAAAATGGTGAATTATTATGGAAACAAAGTGGAGCACGACCAAAAGAACAATTGGTTACAGAAATCAAAAAATATATTTAAAAATAGGTTTGCTTTGCAACCAAAGTCGATTAAAAAATCCGCTCATTGAGCGGATTTTTTGTTTCTTCTTATAAAGAATTTTTCTTTTTATTTTCTTTTACAATTCGATAAGCGATGTAAAGGAAGATCAACCAAACTGGAATTAATTCCACTGAAATTTTAAGTCCTGTAAACCACATAATTACTAAAATTCCAAATAAGAAAATTAGACAAATGTAATTACTGATAGGATACAAGAAAGATGGAAATAATGTTTTTGTGTTCTCTAAATTCTTTTGTTTTCTGTATTTAAGATGTGTTATCGAAATCATAATCCAGTTAATTACTAACGAAGAAACCACTAAAGACATCAATACATGGAAGGCGTTTTCTGGAATTATTTTATTAATCAAAATACAAATTGCAGCGAAAAAAGATGAAACTAAAATCGCCATAACAGGCACGTGATTTTTGTTTAATTTTTTCAAGAATTTAGGTGCATTTCCTTGCTCTGCCAAACCATACAACATTCTACTATTACTGTAAACAGAGCTGTTGTAAACTGATAAAGCCGCTGTCAAAACGATAATATTTAGTGCGTTTGCAATTAATTTTGAAAAATCAATCGTGTTACCAAAAATATTTAGTTTCAAATGATTCAAATTCTCAAAAACCATCACAAAAGGACTACTTTTATCCGTGATCGTTTCCCAAGGCGCCAACGAAAATAAGATAATTAATGCTCCAACATAGAAGATTAAAATTCTATAAATTACTTGATTGGTTGCTTTTGGAATTGTTTTTTCTGGATTTTTAGCTTCAGCAGCTGTGATTCCAATCAATTCTAAACCTCCAAAAGAGAACATAATAAGAGCCATTGCGGCAAATAATCCGCTAAAACCACCTTCACTATTACCAGATAACCAACCTTTAGGGAAAAAACCTCCATTGTTCCAAAGGTTTTGTATTGTTGCTTGTTCACCTCCAGTTCCGCTTATTAACAGATAAGCTCCAAAAATAATCATTGCAATAATCGCAATTACTTTGATGATAGAAAACCAAAATTCAGCTTCACCAAACATTTTTACAGATCCTAAATTCAATGCATTAATTATAATAAAAAAGAACAAACTTGAAGCCCATAATGGGATTTCTGGCCACCAAAATTGTACATAAATTCCGATTGCAGTCAACTCAGACATACTTACCAAAACATAAAGAATCCAATAATTCCAACCAGAAGCAAATCCAGCAAAAGATCCCCAATATTTATATGCAAAATGACTAAAACTTCCTGAAACAGGTTCGTTTACAACCATTTCTCCTAATTGACGCATGATGAAGAAGGCTATGATTCCTGCAATTGCATAACCTAAAATAACAGATGGTCCAGCTAAAACAGCAGCGGGTCCAATTCCTAAAAACAAACCAGTTCCAATCGCGCCACCTAAAGCAATCAATTGAATATGTCGGTTTGTAAGACCTCTTTGCAATTCTTTTTCCTCGGTATTTTTTATTTGACTCACGTGTGATGTATTAATTTGTTAAATATATGTAAAAACTATTTTTAAAAAGAACAATTTGAAGAATTGTCTTGTTTGAATTAATATTAAGAAAATGATTTGTAACGCTTTTTTATTCATGTTAAATCATCTAAAACTTGAAAAAATATTCAATAAAATTTCTAATTTTATAAAAATCAACCTTATGAAAAAACTACTTTTTACTTTTCTATTGACTCTATTTACCTCTGTTCAACTTTTTGCAGATGGTCCTTTTTTATATTCTTTGCCTTTTGGTTCGAGGGCTTATCTTGATGATACGATTTTAGAAAAAACGAAAGAAAAAGGAATTGATTATTCTACTTTCGAAAAATATTTGTTGGATAATAATATCGAATTAGGTAAGAAAGTTGGACTTCTTTCTGAACTCGAAGTTTATTTTGTGTTGAATGATAATCAAAAATCATATTTTGTTGACTATAAAGAGAAATTTAAAAAATCTGTTGGAAAGAAATTTGGAACGAAAACTCCACTTAACGAACGATTTTTAATTGCGTTGATGGATGATTGCGATACAGAATCTCCTAAAGTAGAAGTATATCAAAAATTTGTTGATGAAAATCCACAAAGTAAAACGATGCAATTTGTGAATGTTTTTGCTTATAATTTTAATCTTATTTGGGATATTGATAAAAAAGATTATTCTTCTATGAATGATTTTAAAGAGAAATACCAAGATAATTGTTTGCAAAATTTTGAGAGTTTCAACAATGATACTTCTGCCGATATTTTTTCTGAACTTGAGGAGATAATTACGTTAGGTTATAATTGCGATTATGCTTTGAAATATCTTGCTCCAGCAAATAATCGATTGGATGTTTTGAATCAAAAAACAGAATTTATTTTAAATAAAATTGCAAATGCAGAACCAATTCCAAGAATGGTTGTAACGCAAAATGCTTCTCAAATTGGATTGTCGGCTTATGAATGGTTGGGCGAGGAAATGAAGTTAATTTCTAGCTTGAAAATTTCGGATGAAGAGAAAACTCTTGTGAATTATTTTGCCGTAAATGAAACATACAATTATATCAATCATGTCAACAATCTATATGTTTTATTTGAAGCGATTCAGAAAACGCCTTCACAATTAGCGAAATCTGCGAATAATAAATCTGTTGAAAAAATTGCTGCAAAAGATGATTGGAAGAAAATAAATCAATTGTATGATGTATTGAAAAAGAATTTTCAAAAAGACAATGAAATAGCTGTAGGTTCTAGCTCAAATCTTGATGATTTGCGTAATTTGATTTATTATTTGTATCTCAATCCAAAAGAATTGTCAAAAGTTTATCAAAACTAATTATAACCGAAATATTAAATTTTTTCAAAGACTTAAATTCGTAAATGTTGTAGATTTTATTTTAAATTTATCTTCTAAATAACAAAAAAATGAAATCAATTTATTTTCTTGGATTGGGAGCTTTAGGAGCAAAATATGCAGCGAGTTTTTATGAATATAATCCAGAAATTGTAAGTGTAATTGTAGATGAGGAGCGAAAAAATCGATACGAAAAATCGCAAATTTTTGTGAATGATAAAGCGTATGATTTTAATTATGTCACAAAAATCGAGGAGAATAATTATCCAGATTATATATTTTTAGTCGTTAAAAGTTCGCATTTACAGCAAGCGATAGAAGATATGAGGCCTTTTGTTGGTGAAAACACAATGATTGTAAGTTTGATGAACGGAATTTCTTCTGAACGTGTTTTGGCAGATCATTTTGGATGGGATCGTGTGGTGAATGCAGTTGCATATATGGATGCTGTAAAAGTTGATAATCGCGTGACGTTTTCGAGTATAGGAAAAATTATTTTTGGGAAAATGGATTCAATTAATCATGATAAATTAGTCGATTTACATGAATTGATGAATGTTGCTGAAATTCCAAATCAATTATCGGATGATATTCAGAAAGCGCAGTGGGCGAAATATTTGGTAAATGTTGTCGGAAATCAATTGACATTTTTGTTGGAGTTTCCATATGGACAATTTCGTACCAATCAACATCTCGAGGTTTTAATGGATATGATTTCTAATGAAGTTCTTGCAGTTGGGAATGCACATGGAGTTGCAATTGGTCAAGAAGAAGTGGATCGAATGAAATCTACAATGAAAATTGTGGATGAGTTTGGTAAAACTTCGATGTTACAAGATCGCGAAGCAAAAAGATATTCGGAAGTGGATGAATTTGCAGGCGAAATTATCAGTTTAGGAAAACAATATAATATTCCGACACCTTACAATGAATTCATTTATAATATGGTAAAATCAATTGAAGAAACATATTAAGAAATAGTCATAAAGTCATTCAAGTTTGGATGACTTTTTTATTTGAAATCGATTGCTTTTGGATAAGCAACTTTCTGAATAATATAAATCGATAACATAAAAAATATACTCATAATTAATGTTGCAACAGGTAAATATTTTATCGAGTCAGAAGGTAAAATCATTGGTAAAATAACCATTGCAAAAGCAGGAGGTAAGCGTAAATCTGTTAATTTCAAAATAAACATTACGATAATCAAATCGATCAAGCCAATGATTAACCAATTATCAAGATAATGCATCGTCAAACAACCAGCCATTGTAGCCATAAACATTACAAGAATACGTTTTAGACGTACAGTTAATTTTAATGTTGGGTTATTTAAAGATTCAAAAGAAATTACGATAATAGGAGGAATAGCAGAGAAGTGTGCAAAACCGCTAAAATAACAAGCTGCAAACCAAACTACACATAATCCGATTAACCATCTGTTATGGCTTGTATAAATCATTGGAATCGCATTTTCAGTTGGTTTTAGTTTGAATATTTTTATTGATAGAAAAAGTAACAAGACAAATAGAAATATCGCATATAGAAATACAAAAGATTCTGCATTTGTAACAATTGGTAATAATCCCGTAGCTAATGCTGGTGCAAGTTGACTTTTAAAAATTTTCAAGACAATTAACATCGCAACTAATACCAATGCTAATTTGAGTGATAATATAATTGGTAAAAAATTAATTCCAAATCCTAAAATAGCAGTTATGGATGGAAGTAAAAAAATATGAAATGGTCGTTGTAGCCATTTATTTTCTCGAAACGTTAAAATTCCGACAGATAATGCAGCAACTTCTGGTAAAATAATTTCTTTATCATCATAAATCATTGCCGCTCCAATCATGATTAAAATAAATAGAAAAGCAACGGAGTATGAGATAAAAGATTCTTTATTACCTAAGATAGATTTCATGAAATAAATGTATAAAAAAAACCTTTGCAAATATACAAAGGTTTTTGTCGGGGTGGCAGGATTCGAACCTGCGACCTCCTGCTCCCAAAGCAGGCGCGATGACCGGGCTACGCTACACCCCGATTCGGTCATTCAAAAAAAATGCGGAGAGACAGGGACTCGAACCCTGGCATCGGTTTCCCGATGACAGATTAGCAATCTGCTCCATTACCGCTCTGGCACCTCTCCTGGTTTTTAATAAAACGTGTGATCCAGTCAGGATTCGAACCTGAGACCTACTGCTTAGAAGGCAGTTGCTCTATCCAGCTGAGCTACTGGACCGATCCAAAAATTCATTGAATTTTGTCGGGGTGGCAGGATTCGAACCTGCGACCTCCTGCTCCCAAAGCAGGCGCGATGACCGGGCTACGCTACACCCCGATTCGGTCATTCTTTACGATAAATCTTTCTATTTTCGGATGAAAATTTTGTCGGGGTGGCAGGATTCGAACCTGCGACCTCCTGCTCCCAAAGCAGGCGCGATGACCGGGCTACGCTACACCCCGATAGATTTCATTATCGTGGGTGCAAATGTAAGGTGATTTTTGAAAATTAACCAAATATTTTTAAGAATATTTTTCGGAAACTTTCATATATGTTTCTAAATCTTTATCTCCTCTTCCTGAAAGGTTCAGAACCACAATGTCTTGCGGTTTAAAATTAATTTTTTCTAAAGCAGCTAAAGCATGAGAAGATTCTAATGCAGGAATGATTCCTTCCTCTTTTGTCAACATAAAAGCTGCTTCCAAGGCTTCATCATCTGTTGCATTTAAGAATTCTGCACGTCCAGTTTTGAACAAATGCGCATGTAAAGGACCAACTCCAGGATAGTCTAATCCAGCCGAAATTGAATAAGGTTCGACAATTTGTCCATCTTTATCTTGCATCAATAATGTTCGGCTTCCATGAATAATTCCTTCCGTTCCTTTGATCGTTGTAGCAGCAGTTTCTCCAGATTCTACGCCCAAACCTGCCGCTTCAACCGCGATTAATTTGACAGAATCATCATTTAAAAAATGATAAAAAGCTCCCGCAGCATTACTTCCGCCACCAACACAAGCAATCACGTAATCAGGATTTTCTTTCCCATATTTCTCTTTCATTTGTGCTTTAATTTCTTCCGAAATAATCGCTTGGAATTTTGTTACCATTGCAGGATAAGGATGAGGTCCAACGACAGAACCAATGATGTAAAAAGTTTCAGGATTATTAATCCAATAACGAATCGCTTCGTTCGTAGCATCTTTCAGAGTTTTACTACCTGATGTTGCTGGAATAACTTCTGCACCTAACATTTTCATTCGCGCAACATTTGGTGCTTGACGAGCAATGTCAATTTCTCCCATAAAAACGATACATTCTAATCCCATCAACGCACAGACTGTTGCAGTTGCAACACCGTGTTGTCCAGCGCCAGTTTCGGCAATAATTTTGGTTTTACCCATTCGTTTTGCTAAAAGTGCCTGACCAATCGCATTATTGATTTTATGCGCTCCTGTATGATTCAAATCTTCACGCTTTAATAAAATATTGGTGTTATATTTTTTTGAAAGATTTGGTGCAAAATACAATGGACTTGGTCGACCAACGTAATCTTTTAATAACAAATTAAATTCGTTTTTGAATTCGTCTGTATCGGTATATTTTGCTAAAGCTTCTGATAATTCTTCACAATTATGATGTAATAATTCTGGAATAAATGCTCCTCCAAATTCACCATAAAAACCTCTTTCGTCAACTTCGTATTTCATTTTGTTTATTTTTTAATTTTGTTCAATTCGTCCATCAATTGTATCGATAAACTGTTTTACTTCGTCAGTTTTTTTAATTCCTGGTGCTAACTCAAAACCACTATTGATATCAAATCCAATACATCTAGGATGTTGAAAATTTTTCAAGATAAATGCATCTTCCAATGTTATTCCTCCACTTAATAAAAAGGGTGTTGATAACTCATAGTTTGTTAATAATTGCCAATCAAATTTCTTTCCAGCTCCACCGTAATTACTTGATTTTGTGTCAAAAACAAAACTATCAACAACTTGTTGATAAGTGGTTAATTGTTGAAAATCTTCAATTGATTTTATACCAACAGCTTTCCAAATTTTAAAGTCTAAAAAGCTTTCATCAGTTAATAATTGTTGATGTTTTTGGTTGATTAATTCTTTACAAAAATCTGCTGTTTCATCTCCATGTAATTGCACAACATCTAATTTATATTGTTCAACTTTTTCAAGAATATTTTCGATGGATTCATTCACGAAAACACCAACTTTTTCTGCATTTGGAAAAATTTCAAAAATAGATTCATCTTCTACAAATCGTTTTGATTTTGGATAGAAAATAAAGCCAACATAATCGGGTTCGATTGCTGCAATTTCTTTGAAATTTTCGATGTTATTGTTTCCGCAAACTTTTATTTGAAAACGTTTCATTTCGATTCTTTTACAAATTGTTCAAATGCTTCGGTCGGATTTTCAGCTTTCATAAAATTTTCACCAATCAAAAATGCCTGAAATCCAGCTTGTCTTAATTCTTTTACTGTTTTAGGATCAGAAATTCCGCTTTCAGCAACTTTGATTAAATCGGTTGGTAATTGTTTCAAAATCTGTTTTGATTTTTCGATATCAACTTCAAAATTTTTCAAATTACGGTTGTTAATTCCAATCAAATCGATGAATTCATTTACTTTTTCCAATTGATCTTCCGAATGTAATTCTAACAAAACTTCCAAACCAATTTCTTTTGCTGTTTTCGCTAAATGATACACTTCATCTTTCGTCAAACATTCTGCAATCAACAACATCAAATCCGCACCAATTGCTTTGGTTTCGTAAACTTGAAATTCATCAACAATAAAATCTTTGCGCAAAACTGGAATATTTAAAACTTCTTTTGCTTGTTGTAAATCATCAAAACTTCCTCCAAAAAATTCTTCATCTGTCAAAACAGAAATCACAGAAGCACCATATTTTTCGTAACCCGAAACAACTTCTTTTACGTTTGCATCTTTGTTAATAAAACCTTTTGAAGGTGATTTTCGCTTAAACTCTGCAATAATTCCAGATTTTGATTTATCTAAAATTGAAGCTTTTGCAGATTTTACAGGAAGCAAGAAATTTTCTGAATTTTTAAAACTTTCGATTGATTGAGTTTTCTGTTTTTCTAAAATTTCAACACGTTTTTGCGCGACAATTTCGTCTAATATCGTTTTCATGGTTTCATTAATTTTTGGAATACATTTAATGCTTTTTTACTATCTAAACTTTCGTTTGCAATCGCTACACATTCTATTAAATCTTTGGTTGGATAAATTGTTTTAAGCGCTAAAGCAGCATTTGCTAACACAACTTCTTTTTGTGCTTGAGTTGAATTTCCTTCTAAAACACTCAAAAATATTTTAGAATTTTCTTCGATTGATTTTCCGCCTTTTATCTCATCTGGTTGAAGAATACTTAAACCAAAATCTTTACTTTCTAAAACAAATTCACCTGAATTATTGTACACTTTTGTAGGCGAAGTCAACGAAATTTCGTCATAACCAGCCAACGCAGTCGAAATCGAATATTTCACACCCGAATTTTGCATCACATAATGGTATAATCGCGCAGTTTTTACATCATACGTTCCTAAATTTTGAAATTCTGGTTGAACTGGATTCACCAAAGGTCCCATTAAATTGAAAAATGTTTTTACTGCCAAACCTTTTCTAATCGGAGCAACTTTCGCCAAAGCAGGATGGAAAAGAGGCGCATGTAAAAATGTAATTCCGACCTCTTCAAATTCACGCTTTAATTTATCTTGATTAACAGAAAATTCGTAACCAAAATTATCCAACATATTCGAAGAACCGCTCACAGACGACGCTCCATAATTTCCTTGTTTGATAATTTTTTCTCCAGCTCCGGCCAAAACAAAACAACTCAAAGTCGAAATATTAAACGTGTCTTTTCCATCGCCGCCCGTTCCTACAACATCAATCGCTTGCTTTGGTAAATCAACTTTGATGCATAAATCTAACAACGCTCGACGATAGCCTTTTAACTCCTCCAACGTAATGTTGCGCATATTAAAAATGGTTACAAAAGAAGCTAATTCGACTGCTGAATATTTTTCTTCCGAAATTTCCACCATAATTTGATACGCTTCATCTTCGCTCAAGGTATAATTTTCGAATAATAAATTTAATAATTTTTTCATCGTTTTAAACTTCTAACCAATTCTTAATCATCTCATCTCCAAGTGGCGTCAAAATAGATTCTGGATGAAACTGAACACCACGGACATCATAGGTTTTGTGACGCAAAGCCATGATTTCTCCTTTTGGACCAATTGCTGTAATTTCTAATTCTTCAGGAAAATCTTCGTTCGAAACTACCCAAGAATGGTAACGTCCAACTTCTAATTTTTTCGGTAAATTATGGAATAACACTTCGTCTTTTATCACTTCAATTGTTGATTCAACTCCATGAAAAACTTCTTGCGTATTTAATAATTTTCCTCCAAAAACCTCTCCAATTGCTTGTTGACCTAAACAAACTCCAAAAATTGATTTTGTTGCAGCATATTTTTCGATGATTGGTTTTAATAAATTGGCTTCATCAGGGATTCCTGGGCCAGGAGAAAGTAATATTTTATCATAATTATTTACCTCTTCCAAAGCGATTCCATCATTGCGAACAACGGTAATATCATCGGCGAATTTCTTTAGTGAATGCACTAAATTGTATGTAAATGAATCGTAATTATCGATAACTAAAATTTTCATAGTTTATAGGTTTTGAGCGATTTCTATTGAACGACGAAGCGCTCCTAATTTATGATTGACTTCTTGTAATTCATTTTCTTCAATGGATTTGGAAACAACTCCAGCACCAGCCTGAAAATATAAGGTATTTTGTTTGCTGACGAACGTACGAATTGCAATCGCCATATTGATATCTCCGTTGAATCCTAAATAGCCAATTCCGCCACCGTAAACGCCACGATTTTGATTTTCGTAACCGTCTAACAATTCCATTGCTTTGAATTTTGGTGCGCCAGAAAGCGTTCCGGCTGGAAAAGAATCTGCAAAAACTTTCATTGTATTCACACTTGGATCCAATTGAGCAGTTACTTTCGAAACCATGTGAATAACGTGAGAGAAATACTGAATTTCTTTGTATTGCGCGACTTTTACATCAGCAGAATTTCGACTCAAATCATTTCGAGCTAAATCGACTAACATCACATGTTCTTCGTTTTCTTTAGGATCAGCGATTAATTTTTCGGTTAACTCTTTGTCCAAAGTTGGACTTCCTGTTCTACGAACTGTTCCTGCAATTGGATGAATTTCTGCATGATTATTATTAATAATAATTTGCGCTTCTGGCGAAGAACCGAAGATTTTATAATTCCCATAGTCGAAATAAAACAAATAAGGCGAAGGATTTACCGAACGTAAAATGCGGTAAACATTGAATTCATCACCCGAAAATTTTTGTTTGAATTGACGAGAAGGAACAATCTGAAAAACATCTCCACGGAAACAAGATTGTTTACATTTTGTTACCATTTCTTTGAATTCATCATCTGTTAAATTCGATTGAATTTCAGATTCGACATTAAATGGATATTCAACAATTGATTTGTTATGAACAACACTTTTAATTTCAGAAAATTTAGAAATTGTTTCTTCATTTTGATATTCGATAAACTGAATTTCGTTATGAAAATGATTGAAGACCACAATATTTTGATAGAATGAATATGAAAATTCTGGGATCGTTGCTTCATTTCCTTTTGCCGAAAATTTTACTGTTTCGAAATGAGGAATCGCATCCCAAGCAATGTATCCGAATAAACCATTTACAGGTAAATCTTCTCCATTTTGAATAATGAATTGATTTGTGAATTCTTTGAATTTCTCTGTCAATTCCTGATCATTCAACGCATATTCTTTTGTTTCGCCATTTGCATACGTTTCATTTACCATTCCGTTTGTAACCTTAAAAGTTGCGATCGGATTAAGGCAAATAAAAGAGTTAGCATCTGTCTTCGAATGATAGTCAGAACTCTCTAATAATAAGGCGTTCGGATAAATATCTCGAAGTTTCAAATAAAGCTGAACAGGAGTCGTTAAATCCGCTAAAACAGTTTCTTTCTGTATTTTAAAAGTTAAATTCATTTGTTAAATATTTAGGTTTAGAGCACAAAAAAAGGCTTGTCGGTTACGACAAGCCTTTTCTACATATAACTGCATAGAGGTCTTACGAACCAACGCTTTGTTGTTCGATATTCCACCACCAGTTATTTGTAAATAATGTTTTCATTGGGACAAATTTAGAAAGGATTTTGAATTGTACAAATTATTTTTTGATAAATTTTTTAGTTGAGTGAACAATTGATATTTTTGAGTGAATAATAAAAACACAAACAAAATGGAATATAATTATAACAATCTGATTGTTGAAGTAGAAAATAAAATTGCGTTAGTTACTTTAAATCGTCCGCAAGCGTTAAATGCGTTGAACAAAGATTTATTAGATGATATTTCAAACTTTTTTACTGATGCGGATTCAGATCCTGCTATTCGAGTAATTATTTTGACTGGTTCTGGTGAGAAATCTTTCGTTGCTGGTGCTGATATCAAAGAATTTGCAAGTTTTGATGGTCGTCAAGGTGAGCAATTAGCTGCAAAAGGACAAGAAAATGTTTTTGATAAAATTGAAAACTCTAAGAAACCTGTAATCGCTGCAGTGAATGGTTTCGCTTTAGGGGGAGGTTTAGAATTAGCGATGGCTTCCCATTTTCGTATTGCATCAACTAATGCAAAATTAGGATTACCAGAGGTTACATTAGGTTTGATTCCTGGTTACGGAGGAACGCAACGTTTGCCAAAATTAATTGGAAAAGGTCGTGCAATGCAGGCAATTATGACAGCAGATATGTTTACAGCTGAGCGCGCATATGAAATTGGTTTAGTGAACGAAGTTATTGAACAAGCTGAATTAATCAACCGTGCGAAAGAAATTGCGACTAAGATCTCTAGAAATTCTTCTGTAGCGATTCGTCATGCGATTAGAGCAATTAATGCGTCGGATAAAGACAATGGTTTTGAGGTTGAAATTGAAAGTTTCGGAAATTTATTTGATGAAGAAGATTTCAAAGAAGGAACAACTGCTTTTGTAGAGAAAAGAAAACCTAATTTTAAGTAAATTTTAATTTAAAATAGTTCATATAAAAGCTTCAAGATTACTTGAAGCTTTTTAATTTTACATCATGAAAAAAATAGTTGTTGGATTCATTTTGATGATGAGTTCTATTGTGTTTTCACAAGAAATTTATCAAGTTATAGCACAAGAAGGATTGACTGTTAGAACAAGTCCGAATGGAAAACGAATTGGTAAAATTCCGTATGGATATCCTGTTAAAATTTCAGAAAAAGGTGAAGCGTTTGCAATTAAAGATAATGGGAAAGCAAAAAGTGGAAACTGGGTGAAATTAGATGTTAGCTCGTCTAAATTAATTTTGGATGAAGGAGTTAATGATTCTTCTGCTCAAGGCGATTTGTATGCGTTTAGTGGTTATTTAATCACACAACAAAATTTTGTCAATCAATTCGAAACAGAAATTTCTACGCACCCAGCTTTTAGCGAATTTTATTTAGCAACAGCTTACAAATGCTTCGCAATTAAAGGCGACTTTTTTGGTGACGGTGTGGTGGATTATTTATATAGAATGATTGATACAAAAGGAAATATCCGTTTATTTATTGTGAATAATATGAAAAAAGGAAGTCAAATTTATGGTTTGGGAGGAGCAAAAGATCCGTTCAAAATTACAAATTATGATTTCGGAACGTTGATGATGATTCCAAAAGGAACGCCACTTTATTCGAATTATAAAGATGGAGTGAAACGAAATTTAAATGGAGTTTCTAAAAATGAAATCGTAACTTTAGATTATGATGCGATTTATGTGCATCAAGATAACGCAAAAGAAGGAGGATTTATTTACCGAAAAGATGGTAAATGGAATTGGCTGAACCAAAAATAAAACTAAAATAATTATGCAAAATATAGAAGGTAAAGTAGCTTATATAACGGGCGGAACAAAAGGAATTGGATTAGGAATTGCAAAATCATTGGTAGAAAATGGTTTGAAAGTGGCAATTTCTGGACGAAACATTGATGATGTTGAAAAAGCTCGTCATTATTTAGGAAATCAAAACGTATTGGCTATTCAGTCGGATGTGAGACATTTCGAAGATGAACAAAATGCAATTGAGCAAATTATTTCTGCGTTTGGACGTTTGGATATTGTGATTGCAAATGCTGGTTTAGGAAAATTTGCACCAGTTGATGAACTTTCTTTAGAAGATTGGAATGCGATGATTGATACTAATCTAACAGGAGTTTTTCATACGATAAAAGCGTCTGTTGAAGCACTAAAAGTTTCGAAAGGATATTATATTTCGATTGCTTCTTTGGCGGGAACAAATTTCTTTGCGAATGGAGCGGGTTACAATGCTTCGAAATTTGGCGTTGTAGGTTTTACACAAGCTGCGATGTTAGATTTGAGAAATTATGATATCAAATGTACAACGATTATGCCTGGTTCTGTGACTTCAAACTTTAATGATCATGTGCCAAATTCGGAGGATGGATGGAAAATTCAGCCCGAAGATTTAGGACAAATGGTAGTTGATTTATTGAAAATGAATCCAAATGTTTTGCCAAGTAAAATAGAAGTTCGTCCTACGAAAACAAAATAATTTAAAGATCTCGATAAGAGATCTTTTTTTATGAAAAAAATATTTCGTAATTACCAATAGTTTACATAGTTTCGTGGAAAAATAAGAATACAATAAAGGTATTTTTTTAACGAGCACTTTTTAATGAATTTTAAAAAATCAGTCAATCATTTTCGTCGTACAATTATGCGTCGATTAACAGGAGGAATAGGTGATGGTAATTTGCCAAAGATAGACAAAGAAAAACCTCTTGAACTTAATAGAGTACTGATAAACAGACCCAATCAACGTCTGGGAAATATTCTATTGATTACACCTTTGATTCAGGAAATTATCCGATATAATCCTGGTGTTAAAATTGACTTATTTGTAAAAGGTAAGGTTGCTCCGATTATTTTTGAGAACTATCCTCAAGTTGATCAAATTATTGAATTACCTAAAAAACCTTTCAAAGAATTGATTCAATACGCTAAAGTTTGGCTAAAAATCAAAAAAAAGAATTACGATTTAGTCATTAATGTTGATAAAAATTCATCTTCAGGACGACTTTCAACTTCTTTTGCGAATTCTAAGTATAAAATTTTTGGAAATGAATTTGAAATGAATTCGAATCAAGAAATTCATATTCATCAAGCGCAATATCCAGTTTATGTGTTTAGAAAATTCTTAGAATTATTTAAAAATAAAGAAGGAAATTTAGATAATCCAACTCTAAATATTCAGTTAACAGAGCAAGAGTCTACAAAAGGAATAGAAATGTTAAATGAATTGATTCAAGATCCTTCAAAGAGAACGTTGGCGTTTTTTACGTATGCAACAGGTGTAAAATGTTATGATGAGGAATGGTGGATAGAATTTTATAATTTATTTTATCCAAAATATTCGCAAGAATATAATTTAATTGAAATTTTACCTGTCGAAAATATTTCGATGCTAAATCATAGATTGCCTACTTATTACAGTAAAGATGTGAGAGAAATTGCAGCTGTGATGAAAAGTTGCGAATTTGTGATTGCAGCCGATTCTGGTATGATGCATTTGAGTTGTGCAGCGCCTACAAAAACAATTGGTTTGTTTAAAGATCAAAGCTTCTTAGAGCGTTATAAACCTTATGGAATAGGAAATGCTGTAGTCTTGATTAATAATGAAGATAAGGGTATTCTTGTTCAAGAAATGGATAAATTATTGGTTTAAAAAAAAACTGTTTTTTATCATCAAACAAAGTTCGTTTCGATTTGATATGAAATAAATTAGCTTCAACAAAAATATTTTAATTTCGTTTGATTATTTCATAGCTTTGTCCTCTGAAATAATTTAAAAATGTCAACAGAGTTTACAATTATCATCCCAATTTATAATGAGGAAGATAACTTGATAAGATTGGAAGAAACAATGAATCAATATCTGTCAAAGTCAATAAAACGGACTGAAATTTTATTGATTAATGATGGTTCTAAAGACAAAAGTTTGGCTCTTATCAAAGAGATTTGTAATAGAAATCAAGCTTTTCATTATATTTCTTTTGACAAAAATTATGGTTTATCTGCAGCTATAAAAGCTGGTTTTGATACAGTGGAATCAAAATGGGTTGGTTATATCGATGCGGATTTACAGACTGATCCAGAAGATTTCAATAAATTATTAGCGTTAGCAGATCAATATGATTTGGTGACTGGAGTTCGTGCAGATCGCAAAGATTCTTTCGTGAAAAACATGTCATCTAAAATTGCCAATTCTATTCGTAGAGCATTTACCAATGATGGAATGGATGATACGGGTTGTCCATTAAAAGTTATAGATGCTGAAAAAGCGAAAAAAATTCCGATGTTCAAAGGATTGCACCGTTTTTTACCAGCTATGATTTTATTACAAAATGGAACGGTTACTCAAGTTCCTGTCAAGCATTTTCCTCGTATTGCAGGCGAATCAAAATTCAATTTATGGAACCGTTTATTAGGACCGTTAATGGATTGTTTTGCATTTGTTTGGATGAAGAAAAAATACATCAATTATAAAATTCAAGAAAGAGCGTAATGCCAAATTGGGTTATCATCAGTATTGGTTTTCTTGCACAAGCACTTTTTTCGAGTCGTCTTATTTTACAATGGATTGTTTCCGAAAAGAATAAGAAAGTTCTTACACCAAAATTATTTTGGGAAGTTAGCTTGTTTGCCTCTGTTTTGCTATTTTTATATGGTTATTTACGTCATGATTTTTCGATTATGTTGGGACAAACATTGACGTATTATATCTATATAAGAAATATTCAACTTCAAAATCATTGGAAAGAATTTCCGAAAATAGTACGCATTTTCTTGTATATTTTTCCTGCATTAATTGTTTTATATGGTTTCAATAACGGAATTTTTGATGTAGATTTATTATTCAAAAACGAAAAAATTCCGATGTGGCTTTTATCTTTAGGAGTCGTATCTCAGGTACTTTTCACATTTCGTTTCGTCTATCAATGGATTTATTCCGAACGAAAACACGAATCGCAATTACCAATGGGATTTTGGGCCATTAGTTTAACAGGATCATTGTTGATTTTAACTTACGCGATTATTCGAAAAGATCCCGTCTTATTTGTTGGTCATTTTATGGGATTTATCGTTTATGCTCGAAATATATTAATCAAACGAAAAGAAAAAAATGGTTCAGTGGATTAAGCAAAATTCAGTTTTATTTTTAATCATCGTAACAATTTTGATGTTGTTTGTCAATCTTGGCGTTTTACAAACGAACATTATGGAAGCTCGAAACATTATTTCGGCGCGAGAAATGGTACACGATGGAAACTGGATTTTTACTACGCTTAACGGCTTGCCTCGCTATGAAAAGCCACCTTTACCAACTTGGATTACCGCTGCTTTTGGAAGTGTTTTTGGTTTCGAAAACTTTTTTTGGTTACGCATTCCAGTTGTTCTAATTACCATTTTATTGGTCGTTTGGTTCTATAAAACATTAACGCATTTCGATTTAACAAAACAACAAGTTGTTAATTCTTCATTGGTTTTAATTACTTCATTTTACGTGTTTTTCTCTGGAAGAGACAACAATTGGGACATGTACACGCATAGTTTTGTGATGGGAGCGATATTGTTTTTAGTGAAAGAATTTCAATCATCAAAATTTAATTTTTTCAACTTTATTGCTGCATTTTTCTTGTTAGGATGTTCGATAATGAGCAAAGGTCCAGTTTCGTTGTATGCGTTATTTTTACCGTTTTTAATTGCTTATTTTATTGTTTATAGATACAAATTAGGAAGAAATTTAGGAATCACAATTTTAACGATAATATTAGGTTGCGTTGTAGGATTTGCATGGATGATGTATGTCAAATACTTTGATGCAGAACATTTTTTAGCAGCTTCTCAAAAAGAAGTAAACAATTGGCACAGTTACAACACTCGCCCAATTTATTATTATTGGAGTTTCTTTACGCAATCGGGTTTATGGACAATTCCAGCTTTGGTTAGCTTGATTTATCCTTATCTAAAAAATAAAGTTGCAAACAAAAAAGCTTATCAATTTGCTTGGTTATGGACAATTTTATCGGTGGTTTTATTATCTGTAATTCCAGAAAAAAAATCAAGATATTTATTACCAGTTTTAATTCCATTAGCGATGAATATTGGCTTTTACATCGAATATTTACGATTAGAATTCAAAAATTTATCAAATAAAACCGAACGATATTTTACCAATTTTACGTTTGGTTTATACGGAATAATAGGAATTGCGATTTCAGTTGGTGTTTTTATTTATACAAAAGATCGTTTGTCAGAATTTTTAGTTTGGTCGATTCCTTTTGCTATTGTTGGATTCATTTTAGGAATCTCAATTTTTAAAGGATTAAAGATAAAATCATTTGAACAGATATTTTACTCAACTATTTTATTGATGTGCTCGGTTGTTGCATTTGGATTTCCACTTTCTAAATTAACTTTTTCCGAAGAGTTGTATTCTTCTGCTAAAAATCTAAAGAAATTAGAACAACAAAATCAAATTAAAACATACGAATGGCAAAGTTTTGTTCCAGAAATAGTGTTGAATTATGGGACTTCAATTCCTGCAATTAACGATGGAAAGAAAACTATTTTCCCGAAAGAAGAGAAGTTTGGAATGTTAGCAAGTCCGTCAGATTCTACTTTTTTTGCGGATCATTTCAATAATTATTCAATCAAAAAAATTGGTGTGGTCGATTTGAATCATTCTTCAAAAGATCAAAAAAATTATAACGATCGTATTCAAAGAAACTATTATTTGATTCAAAAAAAGTGATTAAATTTCGAGTAAAATTTTTAGCTTAAATTTTCGTTATTCTAATAAAATCTTTTGCAGTTTCGGATTCTATTTTTTCTATGTTTTTGGTTAGTGAGCAGTTTTGTTTTTGCTCAACATTTTGGGTGGAAAAATCCTAATTTTAAACAAGATTCTGTTCAACTTTCTGATACGATAAAACTGCAAAATAAAGGAATTTTATCCGAAAAATTTCAAATTTTAGATTCAACAGGAAATCCAATTTTAAAAGAATTTTATACGATAAATTTCGAACGAAACGAAGTTTATTTCAATTCATCAATCGCCAAACAAATGGTGAAAATTCAGTATTTCGTTAATCCAAAATTAGCCGAATCTGTTTTTTATGCTAAAAATCCGAACATTATTGTCAACGATGCGAAACCAGTTGATATTTTTCATCAAATAGAACCGAATTCTAAACAAGCGAACAAAGATGTTTTTGATGGTTTGAATAGCAAAGGTTCGATGGTTCGTGGAATTCGTTTTGGAAATAATCAAAGTGCGTCTGTGCAATCTTCTTTGGATTTGGAATTGTCTGGAAAATTATCGGACGATATTACAGTAAATGCAGCAATTGCGGATAATAATGTGCCAATAGAATCGGATGGATACACGCAAAATTTGCAAGAATTTGACAAAGTTTACATTGAATTAGCGAGTAAAAACTCAAAAATTCGAGCTGGTCATATTGATATTAATACGAATCAAGAACGAGATTTTTTCAATCCATTCAATCAAAAAGTAACAGGTTTACAATTATCAACTCAGTTGAAAGGCGAAAAATCGTCTACCAATATTTTTGCTTCGGGAAGTATTACACGAGGCGAATTTATGCGCGTTAATTTTGTTGGACAAGACGGAAATCAAGGTCCTTACAGGCTTTCTGGAAAAAATAACGAATTGTATGTGATTATTATTTCGGGAAGTGAAAAGGTTTATATAGATGGTGTTTTGTTAGAGCGTGGCGAGCAAAATGATTATGTGATTAATTACAATACGGGCGAAATTTCTTTTACTTCCAACCGATTGATTACGGCTAATACACGCATTAACGTGGAGTATTTGTACAATTCTCGAAATTATTCGCAAGTTTTACTTTATGGCGGCGCGGAATATGAATCGGAACGATTGAAATTGTCAGGTTTTTTCTTTTCTCAAGGAGATTCGAAAAATAATTCACTTGGAAATGATTTGACAGATACTGAAAAGCAAATTTTAGCAAATGCAGGAAATGATCCAGATAAAATGTACACCGTTTCTGCTGAAAAAACGACTTATGATTCGAATAAAATTTTGTATCGAAAAGTAAATCAAAATGGGTTAGATATTTTCGAATATTCGACAGATCCAAATGATGAATTGTATCAAGTGGCTTTCACGTATGTTGGTGCGAATCAAGGAAATTATCGACAAATAAATGCGAATCAGAATGGAAAAGTTTTTCAATATAACGAAGCAATTGCTGGCGTTTTACAAGGTGATTATGAGCCAATAAAGCAATTAATTTCGCCTAAAAAACTGCAGATTTATACGTTGAATGGTCAATATCAATTGAAAAATAATGGACATGTTGGTTTTAATTTAGGTTTGAGTAATTATGATCAAAATTTATTTTCTTCGATTGATGATCAAAACAATTCTGGTTTAGCAACTCGTGTTTATGGTGAAAAAACATTTTCTTTCAAAAATTGGAAAATTACACCTTATGCAGAATGGAATTTTATCAACAAAAATTATAAAAGTGCCGAGCGTTTACGAGCTGTTGAATTTGCTCGAGATTTTAATTTAGATCAAGAATTAAGTGGTGTTAATCAGAATTTTATCACAGCGAAAATTAATTCATCTTGGAAAGAAAAATTTAATGCGCAATATAAATTCGATTATCTTGAAAATACTGGTTTGTACAAAGGTTTGAGAAATCAACTTGATGCCAATTACAAAACTGAAAAAGATGAAATCGTTGCGCAAGCAAATATTTTATCAACAAAAGCAACGCCTCAAAATACCAATTTCGCGCGTTATATGATAGATGGAAAACGAAAAATTGGAAATAAATTTTGGGTTGGAGCGAGAGTTTGGGGTGAAAATAATGACATGGATGATTTGACAAAAAATCAAAAATCTGATTTGAGTTTTAAATGGAATGAATTTCAGTTGAAAGGAGGTTTTGTAGATTCGCTTGGACATAAAATTGATTTGACGGTTTATCAACGTCAAGACGATTCGGTTCGTTTAGGAACTTGGCAAAATATTCAACAAAGTAAAGGTGCTATTTTTAATTCAACTTTAATTCAAAAACAAAATCATCAATTAAGTTTAAATTTCCATTATAGACGAGTTAATTATCAATTTTTAGATGCGCCGAACGAAGATTTTATGACAGGAAGCGTGAAGTGGTACAAAGCTTTTTTCAATCAAGGTTTACAGTTAAATGTAGATTATGAAGTTGGAAGTGGAGTAGAGCCGCAGCGTGAATTTCAGTACGTAAAAGTTTCGGATGGAATGGGAATTTACAAATGGACAGATTATAACGGTGATGGAATTGAGCAAATTGATGAGTTTGAAGTGGCAGAATTTATTGATCAGGCAAATTATATTCGCGTTTATACGAACACAATCGAGTATTTGAAAACGAATAAAAATCAATTCAATTTTACGTTGCGTTTTCGTCCAAAACAAGTTTTCAATACCGAAAATGAATTTTGGAATCGTTGGATGTTTCAACAAAATATCTCGGCAAGTAATTCGTTGCGAAAGGAGGGAACGACCTTGGAATGGAATCCTTTTACGAATTCGGCTCAAATTTTAGGCAAAACAAGAAGTATTCGTTCGTCGATTTTCTTTAATCAAGGGACACAATATAAATGGTCGTCGAATTTTATTTACAATCAACAACAATCCAAAACGTATGTTTACACAGGTTCTGAATACCGTGATTCGGACAGTTATTTGTTGCAAACGCGTTACAAAATTTTGCAAGATTTAATCGTAAGTTTCGATACCGAATATATGGTGATTAACAGCGATTCTGAATTATTTTTGAGTAGAAGATACAAGTTAAATAATCTTCGTTTATCACCAAAAATCACTTATCAAACAGAAAAAAATCTTGTTGCGTCATTGTTTTATAATTATCAAAATAAGAAGAATGTTTCGGGTGAAGAGCAATTAAATCAGTCGGATTTAGGAACAGAAATTCAATGGAATAGTTCGGATAAAATGAGTTTGTTGGGAAGTTTTAGTTTTATCAACAATAAATTTATTGGAAATCAAGAATCTGTTGTTGGAAACCAAATGATGGAAGGTTTGCGCGCTGGAAATAATTTTGTTTGGCAGTTGCAAATTCAACGACAAATCACAAGTTTTTTGCAATTGAATATTTCATATGATGGACGAAAAACCGAAGAAAATAAACCAATACATACGGGAAGTGTACAAGTGCAAGCGAGGTTTTAAAATAATAAAAGACGATTTTATAAAATCGTCTTTTATTATTTTTTTTACATTCTATTTACTTCATCTTGATTTCCAGTTTCGCGATTTTTTACGGATAATTTATTACTTCCAAATTTATAATTCAATCCAATTCTTATGCTTTGAGTATCCCAAACATTCGCAAAAGTTTGTACGATTCCATTATTATTTTGCGATAAATATTCTTGCGCTTTGAAAATATCTGTTGCATTCAAACTCAATTCTAATTTTTTATCTAACATCAAATATTTGAACGAAAGATTGAAACGTGCATAAGGTTTTAGTTTATAATTTTGGAAAGTTTCTCCAAAATTTTGAAAATAAATCAAATTAATAAACATTGTTTTTTGTTGATTAAGTGTAAAATCATTTGTCGAAAATAATGAACTCGACCAACCCTTGAATCGCTTAGAAGAAATTGCAACATTTGAGCTCGAATAAGAAACTTCAAAAGTAGTAACGCTTGACCACCATTTTGTAGGATTTATAGTTATGTTTTGGCTCAAACCAAAGCTATCCGAATCTACAAAATTCATCCAAACAAAAGTATTATGTTTTGTGTTCTCATCAATGATTGAAGCTTGATTGACACCATCTCTCAAACTTGAATAATAAAGTCGAGTATCAAACTTTTTGTAAGTAAAAGTAAGTTCTAAATTGTGTGTAAAAGCTGGTTTCAAGAAAGGATTTCCTTCGTTGTAAACATATTCGTTTTGTATCATTCGAAAAGGATTTAAACTTTCGTAATTTGGACGATTGATGCGACGCGAATAATTAATTCCTAAACTTTTGTTTTTATCAAAAGTATGCAACAAATAAAATGACGGAAACAATTTGATATAATCTGTTTTGTTCGTTTGATTATTTTCTCTCGAAAAACCTTCTGTTTGTGTTGCTTCTAATCTCAAACCGGCTTGCATCTGCCATTTTTCTCCAAACTTTTTACTTCCGTTCAAATAAATTGCTTCGTTATTTTCTTTGTATTTGAAAAGATTCGACAAATTTTTATCAAATGTATAGTTGTAATTTTCGTCTGCTTTATATGCTTCAACCAAATTATTTGATTTTGATTGCGAAAATTTAGCTCCGAAATTCCAATTGAAATTTGTTAAAGGAAGTTCTACATCAATTTTTGACGAAAAATTCTCAATACGATTGTTTAAATTACTTTTTCCACCAAAAAAAGAATCTTCTATTAACTGATTATTTTTGTAAGAATTGGTTGCATAAGTTCTATTCATTGGAGATGAATAATTGGCGTAATCGGCATCAAACGAAATCTTTTTACCTAATGAATCAAGTGCAAATTCTGAATAAAGATTGACCAAAGATTGATTTGTTTTACCATTTTCGAATGAATTTCCTTTATTTGTTTGATAAACTTCGTTTGCTAAATTCTTGAAAAACATTTCTTGTGGATTTTCTGAATTATATTTCGAATTGTTGAACGAAAATTTAGAGCCAATTGTCCATTTATCGGTTAATTTATAATCAACAGAGAATCGTCCTCCAAGATATTTATTAATATAATCTGTGTAAGAAATGTTATGTCTGCGCGCATCGGAGAAAAATAATTCGTTGTTCCATGTTCTTAGAAATCTTCTATCTCCAGCATTCAACGAAGTCTGAAATGTCCATTTATCTTTTTGTAAATTGTAAGCTGCATTGTAGCGTTCTGTGTTTCTTTTACTTCGCGTATATGATGCTCCAATAGTGGAATTCCAGCTATTATTTTTTATTTTTTTTGTTACAATATTTACAATTCCACTATTTCCTTCTGCCTCATATTTTGCAGGTGGAGTCGTAATGACTTCAATTTTTGAGATATCAGAAGCGCTCATACTTTCCAAATAATTAATCAAATCTGTTTGCGACATATAAGTTGGTTTGTCATCAATCAAAACCATTACAGAATTTTTTCCAGAAACCGCAATATTGTCATTTGTTACATTCAAACCAGGAGTGACGCGCAAAACATCCATTGCAGTTCCGCCAGCAGCTGAAGTAGAGTTTTCTACATTGAAAACAAACCGATCGATTTTTCGTTCCATGATTTTCTTTTCAGCTCCAACGACAACTTCTTTCAAGTTTGTAGATGTTTTGATTTCAATCTTTCCTAAATCGATAGAATTATTCAATTGAATATCTTTCTGAAAAACAATTTCTTCAAAATAGTTGATTTCAAATTTGTATGTATTTTTCTTTGCTTCAATAGCGAATTTCCCAAGTTCATCTGTTGTTAAATTGATGATTGTGTCTTGGTTAGATAAGATAATGTCAACATAAGGAAGCGCTTTGTTTTGCTCCATAACCTCTCCTGTTAGTGTGTGATTTTGAGCAAATAGAAAACTTGAGCTAAATAAAATGATAAGTTGAATAAATGTTTTCATGTTGAATTAATTTTAAACAAATATTCTCCAAATCGATTCTTTTTGAACTTTAAAATCGACAAACCCTACTATATTATCGACGAATTTGATTAAACCAAAAAACCTCGAGAATCTCTCGAGGTTTTTTGGTTTAATTTATTTTTCCTTCATAATAAACAGGATTTCCTTTTTCGTCGAAACCAATTACGGATAATTGATAATCTTTTGGTTTATCGTTGTTGAAATATTCGATAATTGTTTCTTTATTTGTTTCTGAGATTAAATTTGGATTCCAGTAAAGAGTTTTTCTATTATCATTAGGAATATCTTTATATAAAGTTTCGTAATCGTCATTACTTAGAAAAGAAGCAGTTTTATCATAACCTTTTACAGATAAAACATTAGGTGATTTTGAGGAAGAACTATCCCCCATATAACCTCTTCTAGTATAGATAGCAATAGCATTTCCAAGTAAACCAGATCCTTTGAATATTTTTACCATTGCAATATCATTCATATTAATACTGCTAAGAGTTTCATTAGAAAGTTGCATTTCATCAAGATATACTGTCACTTTTCCATTTCTAATGGTTGGAGTTACAACTCCATTCTCCAATTTTGTTGTTAACCCAGCTACTCTTCCAGCTAAAAAATCAAAAATATTATTATATGCATTTGCGTTTTTATTATCGTTTACAAAATCAATTACTGTTTCATTAATACTTTTGAACATTGAACTACTTAATTCTTTGTTTAATTTTTCTGTTTTTGAAACAATTTGAGCTGTTACAACAGCTTCTTTTAGACGAATACTTTTGTCATTTATAATTTTATTTATTTTAATTTGTTCAGTTTGTGTTTTCTCTTCAGTAAGATTTTCATTTGATTTTATTTCTGTTAAGATATAATCAGTAATTGGAAGATTAGAGTTGAATTTTGTATGATTATATAAAGGTAGAATAGATAAAATTAGTTTATTTTCTTCTTTATTAGATTTTTGAGATTGATTATTTAAATAATAATAAACATTAAAGTTATCATAGGAAATAAGGTTCTTCAATTCGAAATTTCCGTTAGAATCTGTTGAGGTAGGAATTAAAAATTTTTCTGAACCAGGATATTCTATGAAAAGGTTTAAGTCTGAATTTTTTAAATCTAGACCATTTAAATAAGCTTTTCCTTTATATGATAAATATGAACTCGAATTAGTGTTTGGTATTTTTTTAGAATTATTCATAAGGTCTTGCCAATTGTATCTTTTCCATTCTTCTGAAATTAATAAAACATCTAATGCTTCTTGATTATTTTCTTCCTCAAAATATTGATTTGGATTGTAGATAGGATTTATAATATCTTCGGTTAACCAAAGAGAGGAAAGAAAATTATTACTATGACTAGTCTTATCATTGATGACAGCTGCTAAAATTTGAGGAGTTTCAGATTTTAATGTAATAGTATTTATTGTTCTTGCTTCGTTATTAGTATCAAAATTGAGGATAGGTTTTGATAATGTTTTATTATTGTTGATAAAGGCTAATCGTTGAGCTACCATATTATCATTAGCATCAAAAACGTAAAGTTGTAAAATTCCGCTATTTTCACTAAAGCTTGTATGTGGAATTTTTTGAGAAATAGTTTGAATATTCTTGGTGAATTTTACTGAATATACAATAGTATTATTAATTGCACCTATAACTTTATACCCTAATAATTGTTGGGTAATTCCTATACTTTTTAGTTGATAACCAATTTCATTTCCTTCATTAATTACTTTAAATGAAATACCATCTTTTTTAGCAATTGGTAAATCAATAATTTGTTGATTTCCATTTTCATCATTTACTTGTAATTGGTAAGTTTTACTTGGTTCTGCACGTAAATAAAACGAAGCAATATTTTCATCAATATTATTGAATTTAATTATTTTGGTTGAAGGATTATTTTTTTCGAAAACAAAACCATTCCACTTTTCTGGTAAATCTCCAATAGATTTAAGTCTCACAGCAAATTTAGTTGTCTGATTTTCTATAAATGTTCCACCTTCAGGATAAACAGAAGCGTTCCATTTTAGATCATTATTTTTAACTAATTTTAATTTAGATTTGGGATTGTAAATTAAAAGCGGTTTTATGTATTGAAATTCTTCAGAAAAATAAGTCATGTAAGTTGTATAGGCTCTTAAGTAGTATACATTTTCTTCTAAATCATCTTTAAGAATAAAGCTTCCATCACTTTGACCACTAATTATTGGCAGTAGTTTTTTATCGATTAAAGTTTTATTCTTGTCATATAATTCGACAAAAAGATTAGTCGAAATATTACTTTGTTTGTATCCATCAAATACAAATGCTTTAAACCAAATATTTTCACCAGCGATATAATCCTCTTTATTAAATAAGATATAAATCTTTTCTTGCGCATAATTTTCTTCGAGATTTTTAATAGCTAAATCAAGTTTGGTTTGTGCTTTTGTAAATAATGAAAATATCGAAATGATAATGAGAAAATAGAATTTCATTTATATTAATTATTTGGTTATGTTAAGATAAGAAAATAATCAATACTTTGAAATAGTAAATTATACAAACCAAAAAACCTCGAGAATCTCTCGAGGTTTTTTGGTTAATTTATTTTTCCTTCATAATAAACAGGATTTCCTTTTTCGTCGAAACCAATTATGGTTAATTGATAATCTTTTGGTTTATCATTGTTGAAATATTCTATATCTGTGTTTTCTCCAGGTTCCGAAAACAAGTTTGCATTCCAAAATAAAGTACTTCTTATATCGTTTGGAACATCGTTGTAAAGCGACTCGTAATCATCATTGCTAAAATATGGCAGCGATTGATTGTAACCACCAATCTGAATTAAATTATTTGGTAACATCGGTGTGTTATCAACTGGCGCATCACTTCCTCGTTTCGAGTAAATTGCAATTGCATTTCCAAGTAAACCAGCGCCTTTGAAAATTTTTACCATTGCAATATCTCTAGGATTAATACTCGTTAAATTATCTGAAGTCATTTTCATTTCGTTCCAATAAATTGCAACTTCAGAATTTCTGATTTTAGGAACTCCGTTAGAAACCGTTAATCCTGCAACTCGTCCAGCTAAAAAGTCCATAATATTTGTATAACCTTCTATTGGTTGAGATTCGTTTACAAAGTCTATCACAGTTTCGTTTATGTTTTTGAACATTCCTCCGCTCAATTCTTCATTTAGTTTCTCAGTTTTCGATTTTTTATCCGCTTTTACAACAACTTCTTTCAGGCGAATACTTTTATCATTGATAATTTTGATGTTCTGTTTATACGTATTTTGCTTCTCGACTTCCTCTTTATTCGTGATTTCTTCTAATAAATAAGGCGTTGCTGGCAATTTAGATTTATAACTTGTGCTTTTATAATTGGGTACAACAGATAGAGTTAAAGTTCCATTATTGGCAGATTTTCCATTTTCCGAATTCAAGAAATAATTCATCGCCATTGGACCATAATAAAACAAATTATTCATCTCGAAGTTTCCTTCATAATCAGTATCAAGCGTTGCAAATTCTTTTCCATTATTTTGCATTTTATAGATAATACTCAAGGATGCATTACTCAATTCTCTTCCATTATTGTACGCTTTTACTTTATACGAAAGATATCTACGATCGTTGTCAATAGTAGGTTTTACGATATTTCCAACCACTAAATCTTCCCAATTAAATCTTTTCCATTTTTCTNNGAGAATTCATTATTTTTAAAATATTGTGTAGGATGATTAATTTTCGAACTAAAATCTCGCGTCAATAACATTGCAGAAATTAAATTGTCTTCATCATTATTTTTTTGATCTTTGATAACAGCCGAAAAATTAATTTCTTCAGGATATTTTACCTTAATTGTGTTTAATTCTCGTGGATTAGCCGTTGTTTCGAAAGAAATTTCAGGTTTTTTGTACGATTCTTTTGGATTGATAAATATCAAACGATGAGCAACCTGAATATCATTTGCATCAAAAATGGCAATGTTCAAAATACCTTTGTCATTGTCTAAAACCTCTTTTGGAACATAAGTTGAAACCGATTCCACACTTTTTACAATTTGAGAACTCATTACAAGTTCATTATTAATTGTTCCAATAATTTTATGATTCAATAAAGGATTTTCTTGATTGATGCTTTTTAATTGGATCACAATGTCTTTGCTATTTCGAACAACTTTCATCAGAATCCCATCTTTTTTAGCTTCA